>NZ_QKSU01000020.1:0-20829 GCF_003234665.1 Curtobacterium sp. MCLR17_059
CGCCCGCACACCCCCCCCGCACACCCCACGCACCACGGAACAGGGAGAACCCACGTGAAGACCCGAGTCCTCGCCGGCCTCGCCATCGCGGCAGCCGCGACCGTCGCACTCTCCGGCTGCGTCCAGAGCGCCAACGCCTCGAACGCCTCCGACACCGACGGCACCACCGACCTCACCGTGTTCATCAGCGGCGACACCAACGTCCAGGACCTCTGGGACAAGTCGCTCATCCCCGCCTTCGAGAAGGCGAACCCGAAGATCCACGTCAGCACGAGCATCGACCTGCACGGCGAGCACGACGCCCAGACCCAGGCGAACCTCGCCACCGCGGTCAAGGCCGGCAAGTCCGTCGCGTACGACCTCGTCGATGCCGGCTTCGTCACCACCGCCGGCAAGGCCGGGTTGATGGCGCCGGTCAGCGACAGCACGATCCCGAACCTGAAGGACGTCCCGGACGCCACGAAGCAGCAGGGCGGCGACAGCGCCATCCCGTACCGCGCCTCGAGCGTGCTGCTGGCGTACGACGCGAAGAAGGTCACGGACCCGCCGAAGACCCTCGACGACCTGCTCGCCTGGATCAAGGCCAACCCGGGCGAGTTCGCCTACAACTCCCCGTCGTCCGGCGGTTCGGGTGGCTCGTTCGTGGCCACGGTGCTCGCGAAGTACCTGACGCCCGCCGAGCAGGAGACGATGCAGACGAAGTACGACAAGTCGCTCGAGTCCAAGTGGGACAAGGGCTTCGCGGCCCTGAAGGACCTCGGCCCGTCGACGTACCAGAAGGGCGTCTACCCGAACGGCAACGACCAGGTCGTGCAGCTGCTCGGCAGTGGCCAGATCGCGATGGCCCCGGTCTGGAGCGACCAGTTCATCACCTCGCAGAAGACCGGCATCATCCCGAAGACCACCAAGGCCGTGCAGATCGAGGACCCGTCGTTCACCGGCAGCGCGAGCTTCCTCGGCATCCCCAAGACCGAGCCGAAGGCCAAGAAGGCGGCAGCCGAGAAGCTCGCCGACTTCGTGCTCAGCGCGAAGGGGCAGCAGCTCGTCGCGAGCGCCGTCTCCGGCTACCCGGTGATCCCGCTCGACAGCCTGCCCAAGTCGGTCGCCGAGCAGTTCGCCGACGCGAACCCCTCGCAGCTCCGCCTCGGGTTCCAGAGCGACTTCGCCGCCGACATGAACGCGGCGTGGGACGCGAAGGTCCCGCAGTGACCCAGACCGTCCAGGACGGCCCGGCAACCGGCCGGGAGGCCCGTGGCGACTCCGCCACGGGCCTCCCGCCCGTCCCGCCCCACGCTCAGGGCCCGGCGAACCCCGCCAGTGGGCGTACGACGCAGGAGCGGCTGGCCCGCCGCCGGCGCTGGCAGGGCCTCGCCCTCGTCGCCGCCCCGGTGCTGGTCGTCGTCCTGTTCGTCGGCGTCCCGGTGGTGAACGCCGCCCTGTTCAGCCTCGGGTTCACCGGCGGCCTGAACCAGGCGCTCGCCGACATCGGCGGCGACACCGTGCGCGGCTTCTCGTTCGCGGTCTACGCGACCCTGCTCGGCAACGCCACGTTCCTGCGTGACCTGGTCGCGACGCTCGGGGTGACGGCACTGTCGACCGGCCTGACGGTGGGGCTCGCCGTCGTCGTCGCGGTGATCCTGCGGCTCCGCGGCGGCTTCCTCGGCAAGACCCTCAGCGTCCTGGCCGTGGTGCCGATCTTCGTGCCGGTGGTCATCGCGAGCTGGTCGATCCTGACCTTCACCGACGCGCAGGGGTTCCTCCGGAGCCTCGGTGCGCAGTTCGGCCTCGACGTCCCGGTGTGGGGCTACACCCTCGTCGCCGTGGTGTTCGGCAGCGTCTGGACCAGCCTGCCGTTCGCGGTGCTGATGATCGCCGGGGCGCTGCAGGGCACTCCGGACGCCCTGGTCGAGGCCGCGAAGGACGCCGGGGCGAGCACCTGGCGCGTCGTCTGGCAGGTGCTCCTGCCGATGGCCGCGACCCCGCTCGTCATCGCGACGACGTTCACCGTGATCGGGGTGCTCGGTTCGTTCACCGTGCCGTACTTCACCGGTCCGAACGCACCGACGATGCTCGGCGTCGACATCTCGAAGTACTTCCAGGCCTACAACCGTCCGCAGCAGTCGACGGCGATGGCGTTCATCGTGTTCGCGTTCGCCGCGGCCGCGAGCATCTTCTACCTCCGCTCGACGGTCCGCTCGAACGCGGGCGAGCTCGACGAGAAGCGTCAGGAGCAGCAGTGATCAAGCGTCTGACCGGCAACGCCCTCGTCTGGGCGACCGCGATCGTGCTGGCCGTGTTCATCCTCGGGCCGCTCGTCTGGCTGGCCGCCCGGGCCTTCGCGACGACGTGGACCTACCCGAACCTGCTGCCCGACGGCTGGACCCTGCAGTGGTGGGGCGCCGTGTTCGAGGACCGCAGCCTGGCCGTCGCGGTGCAGAACTCGCTCGTCCTCGCCCCGCTCACGGTCCTCATCGCCGCGGTGGTCTGCCTGCCCGCCGCGTGGGCGATCAGCCGCATCGAGTTCCCGGGGCGGCGGCTCGTGCTCGTCGGACTGTTCGCCACGAACGCGTTCCCGAAGATGGGCCTCTTCGTCACGATGTCGGCGATGTTCACCGCGCTGAACCTCATGAACACGGTCACCGGCATCCTGATCGTGCACGTCCTGGGCTGCGTCGTCTTCATGACGTGGCTGCCCGCCGCTGCCTTCTCGGCCGTGCCGCGGTCCCTCGAGGAAGCCGCCCGCGACGCCGGGGCCAGCCGCTGGCGCACCTTCTGGAAGGTGACGTTCCCGATCGCCTGGCCCGGGATCCTCGTCGCGATGGTGATGTCGTTCCTGGCGTCCTTCGACGAGGCGCAGGGCACGTACCTGGTCGGCGCCCCGACGTACATGACGATGCCGACGGCGATGTACTCGCTCGTCCTGAACTCCCCACGCCAGGTCTCGGCGGTGTTCGCGATCGCGCTGAGCATCCCGTCCGTGGTCCTGCTGCTGCTCGCCCGGAAGCACATCATGGGCGGCCGCCTGGCGGACGGCTTCCAGATCCGATGACCCGGCCGCGACCGACCGGGCCGACACCCGGACCGACACCGATGACCCACACCAGCACGAAAGGCGACCAGATGACGGACGCAACGCTCGTCGCGGAACGCGCACCGGGCCTCCAGGCCGACGGCAGCACGACGGACCGGACCCGATCCGGCGGCCTCACCATCCGCGGACTGCGCAAGACGCTCGGCGGGCGCGACGTCGTCGCCGGCATCGACCTCGACGTCGCGAAGGGCGAGCTCGTCTCGCTCCTGGGGCCGTCCGGCTGCGGCAAGACCACGACGCTCCGGATGGTGGCGGGGTTCCTGCCCGCCGACGGCGGCGTCGTGACCATGGGGGACCGCGACGTCACGTCACTCGGTCCGGAGCGCCGACCGAGCGCGATGGTGTTCCAGAACTACGCGCTCTGGCCGCACATGACGGTGACGCAGAACGTCGCGTTCCCGCTGCGGACCCGACGGGTGCCGAAGCAGCGGGTCGCCGAGCGGGTGCGCGACGCGCTCGAGCTCGTCGGCCTCAGCCACCACGCCGGCTCGAAGCCGACCGCGATCTCGGGCGGCGAGCAGCAGCGCGTCGCCCTGGCCCGCGCCATCGTGCAGGAGCCGGACGTCCTGCTCCTCGACGAGCCGCTGTCGAACCTCGACGCGAAGCTCCGCGTGAGCGTCCGCGACGAGATCCGCCGCATCCAGCAGCGGCTCGGCATCACGACCGTGATCGTGACGCACGACCAGGACGAAGCGCTCAGCATCTCCGACCGGATCGCCGTCATGCACGACGGCCGCATCGAGCAGATCGCGACCCCGACCGAGCTCTACGCCCGCCCCGCCACGAGCTTCGTCGCGTCGTTCATCGGGTCGACGAGCGTCGTCACCGGCCGGTTCCTCGCCGGCACCTCGGTCAGCCCGACGGCGGCCGACACGGTGGTGATCCGCCCCGAGCAGGTCGTGCTCACCGAGGACTCGCCGATCCGCGCGACGGTCGCGCGGGTGCTCATGCGGGGGCACTTCGCCGAGGTCGTGCTCAGCACCGACGGCGCGGAGCTCCGCGCCTACGTCACCGGGCCACCGCCGGCGGTCGGCACCGAGACCGGGGTGCGCCTGGGCGAGGTGCTCGTCCACCGCGACGGCGTGCTGCTCGAGGTCGCCCGATGAGCGCCGGGGTCCCGACGTCGACGATCTCGACTGCGCAGTCCGCTGCGGCTGCGGTCGACCGTGTGGTCGCCACCAGTCCGGACGGGAGGGCCGGCGTGCGTCCGCCACGCCTCGTCGCCCACCGCGGTGCGCCGCGCGTCCGGCGTGAGAACACCCTGCCCGCCATCGCGGTCGCGGAGGCGCTCGGCGCCGAGGTGATCGAGGTCGACGTCCGCCGCACCGCCGACGGTGTCGCCGTCCTGCTGCACGACGAGACCCTCGGCCGGATGTGGGGCGACGCCCGCCGGGTGTCCGACGTCGACTGGTGCGACGTCGCCCGGCTCGGCAACGGCCTCGACCGGATCCCGCGGCTCGACGGTGCGCTCGAACGGCTCGACGGCTGCCGGTCCACCCTGCTCGTCGATCTGACCGACGCCGCGGACGCCCTGGTCGCCGCCCGCACCGTCGCGGGCTTCACCGGCTCCACCGCGGTGGCCTGGTGCGGGGCGCCGGCGGCGATGGCGGCCGTCCGCTCCGTGCTGCCCGATGCCGACGTCTGGCTGGCGTGGGAGTCGCTCGAACCGCCCGTCGCTGCGGACCTCGAGGCGCTCGACCCGTCGACGCTCAACCTCGACGTCGCGTTCCTCACCCCGCGCACGGTCGAGGTCGCGCACGCCCTGGGCCTACGCGTCGCCGTCTGGACCATCGACGACGTCGAGCCCGCCATCTGGGCAGCCCGGCTCGGTGTCGACTCGATCACCACGAACGACGTCGGGTCCATCGGGGCAGCCCTGTCGGCGGCCGAGCGCGACGGCTGGCCCGAGCGCGACCGCGAGCCCACCGAGACCGAGGTCGCCTCGCGCGCCCAGGCCCTGGCCCACCGCATCGCCCACGAGGTCATCGCCTACACGCGTGAACACCCGGTCAGCGAGGTCCACACCAAGGCGAACCCCGCCGACCTGGTCACCGACGTCGACCGCCTGGTGGAGCAGCACGTCCGCTCCCGCGTGCGGATGGTGTTCCCGACGCACGGGTTCACCGGCGAGGAGTACGGCGAGGCCCCCGGCGACCGGCACCGCTGGTTCCTCGACCCCGTCGACGGCACCACCAACCTGGCGAACGGCGTGCCGTGGACCTCGATGTCGCTCTGCCTGACCCGTGGCGGCCGCCCGCTCGTCGGCGTCGTCGCGGATCCCTGGCGCGGTGAGGTGCTCGAGGCCCGACGCGGCCGCGGCGCCACCCTGCGCGACCGCCAGCTCCGACTCGACGACACACCCCGGCCGCTCGCCGGTGCCGTCGTCGGCACCGAGCTCGACGGACACCGCCCGTGGCCGGGGTTCGGGGCGTTCCTCGACGCCCTGGCCGACCGGTCGTGCACGCTCCGGGTGCAGGGATCGGGCACGTTGACGATCGCCCAGGTCGCGGCCGGGCGGGGCATCGGCGGCTGCGTCTCGGCGTTCAACCCGGTCGACCACGGTGCCGCGGTGCTGCTCGTGCACGAGGCCGGGGGCGTCGTGCTGACGCGGTCCGGCCCCGTCGAGGGCTTCCCGCCCGTGGGGGAGCCGTTCCTCGTGGCGCACCCGGGGGCCGCGGACGAACTGCACGCGGTGTGGACGGCGGCGCTCGTCGCGGGGTGAGCCGCGCGGCGCAGACCGGAGGCACGGTGCTGGGTCTGCGATCCGGTGCGGGGTTGGCTGCTGGGTGCGATGCTGCAAGCGCGCACCGGGCTGGGAACCGCGCACGGGGTGCGTAGGTGCGCACGGTGCGGGGTCGGCGATGCGGTGCGGGGTTGGCTGCCGGGTGCGGCGCTGCAAGCGTGCACGGGGCTGGGAACCGTGCACGGGGCTGGGAACCGCGCACGGTGCGGACTGGAGGCGCGGTGCCAGCCGGGCACGCGCCTCCCGGCCGGTGGGTGGTGCGCACGGTGCGGTGTTGGCGATCCGGTGCGGGGTTGGCCGCTGGGTGCGGCGCTGCAAGCGGGCACGGGGCTGGGAACCGCGCACGGGGTGTGCAGATTCGCACGGTGCGGACTGGAGGCGCGGTGCCAGCCCGGCACGCGCCTCCCGGCCGGTGGGTGGTGCGCACGGTGCGGTGTTGGCGATCCGGTGCGGGGTTGGCCGCTGGGTGCGGCGCTGCAAGCGGGCACGGGGCTGGGAACCGCGCACGGGGTGTGCAGATTCGCACGGTGCGGACTGGAGGCGCGGTGCCAGCCCGGCACGCGCCTCCCGGCCGGTGGGTGGTGCGCACGGTGCGGTGTTGGCGATCCGGTGCGGGGTTGGCCGCTGGGTGCGGCGCTGCAAGCGGGCACGGGGCTGGGAACCGCGCACGGGGTGTGCAGATTCGCACGGTGCGGACTGGAGGCGCGGTGCCAGCCCGGCACGCGCCTCCCGGCCGGTGGGCGGTGGGCACGGTGCGGGGTCGGCGATCCGGTGCGGGGTTGGCTGCTGGGTGCGGCGCTGCAAGCGGGCACGGGGTGTGCAGGTGCGCACGGTGCGGGCTGGAGGCGCGGTGCCAGCCCGGCTCGCGCCTCCCGGCCGACTCTGAGCGGGCGCTCAGTCATCCGACGCCGGGGGTTCGTAGTGTTGCAGTCCACGACGGGTCCGACCGGGCCCACCGTGCACCCGAAGGAGCATCGACCATGGGATTCCTCGACCGCCTGCTCGGACGTCCGGAGCGTGACCGATCCGCTGACGCACAGCAGAACCAGTGGGGGCAGCCGCCGCAGCAGCAGGGCTACCGGTACGGCCAGCAGTCCTACCAGCAGCCGGCACCGTCCGCACCGCAGGGCGCAGGCGACCAGTACGGCGTCCCGCAGTGGGGCGGTGCACCGACGCAGCAGCAGGGCGCCACGACCGACGACGAGCGTGCGGTCGAGCGCTACCGCTACCTGCTCCGCACGGCACCGCCGGAGCGCATCGAAGAGGTCCACGCCGAGGCCTTCGCCAAGCTGACCGACGAGCAGCGCCGCATGGTCTACGACGAGTTCACCCGGACCGCGCCTCCCGGTGAGGCGCCCCGTGGTGACGACCCGCGCTCGCTCGCCCAGTCGGCGACCCGCTCCGAGATCCGCCAGCCGGGCTTCATGGAGCGCTCGCTCGGCGGCGTCGGCGGTGGCGGCGGACGCTTCGGCGGCCAGCGCGGCGGTCCGTCGCTCGGCAGCATGATCGGCGCCTCGATCCTCGGGACGGTGGCCGGCTACGTCATCGGTTCGGCGATCATGAGCGCGTTCCTGCCGGACCCCGGTTCGTTCGATGGCGGTACCGACGCTGCGGGTGACGGTGGTTCGGAGGACACTGGTGCTGAATCCGGCGATGCCGGGGCGTCCGACGGCGGCGCATCCGACGGCGGCGGCTTCGACAATGCGGGCTGGGGCGACAGCGGATCCGACTTCGGCGGTGGCTTCAGCGACTTCGGTGGTGGTGACTTCGACGTCTGAGTGACGTCCGTCGCTCCACCGGACCCCCGGGTACCCACCGTGTCCGACGAAGGAGCGACATGGCCATCATCGAAGCCTCCGGGCTGACCAAGACCTACAAGTCGAAGTCCGGGCCGGTGCACGCGCTCGCCGGACTCGACCTGTCGGTGCCGCAGGGCACCGTGAAGGCGCTGCTCGGGCCGAACGGCGCGGGCAAGACCACGGTGGTGAAGGTGCTGACCACCCTCATCACGCCCGACTCGGGCACCGCCACGATCGACGGCATCGACGTGATCGCCGACCCGCAGGCCACCCGGCGGTCCATCGGGGTGTCCGGGCAGTACGCGGCGGTCGACGAGAACCTGACCGGGTTCGAGAACCTCGAGATGATCGGGCGGCTCTACCACCTGGGCCGCCGGACAGCGCGCGATCGTGCCCGGGAGCTCATCGACGTCTTCGACCTGTCCGAGGCGGGGGACCGTCCGGTGAAGGGCTTCTCCGGCGGCATGCGGCGACGCATCGACCTCGCCGGGGCGCTGGTGATGAACCCGCGCGTGCTGTTCCTCGACGAGCCGACGACGGGCCTCGACCCCCGGAGCCGTCTGGCGCTCTGGGGCATCATCGAGGACCTCGTGGCCGAGGGGGCGACGGTGCTCCTCACCACCCAGTACCTGGAAGAAGCCGACCGGCTCGCCGACGACATCGCGGTCATCGACGACGGGGCCGTCATCGCCGAGGGCACCGCGGACCAGCTCAAGGCGCAGGTCGGCGGGCACCGCGTGGTCGTGACCCTGGTCGACGAGGCCGACGGCGACGCGGCGACCACGGTGCTGCGCCGCTACGGGGTCGGCGAGGTCGAGACCTCGGGCGACGGCCGCACCCGTGCCATCGCGGTGGAGGCCGGTCCGGCCGCCCTGCAGCGCGTGCTCGCCGACCTGGGCGAGGCCGGCATCGAACTCCACGACGCCGGCATGCGGCGCCCGACCCTCGACGACGTCTTCCTCCGCCTGACCGGGCACGCCGCGACGGACGACGACGCCGGCGCACCCGCGGCCGCCAAGCAGAAGGAGACGGCACGATGACCACCACGTCCCTCGCGCCGGGCCGCCAGCTGCCCGTGGTCGTCACCTCGCCGCTCGCCGTCTGGGTCGAGGACGGCTGGACCGTCACCAAGCGGAACCTCATCAAGCTCAAGCGGTCGCCGGACATGCTCGTGTTCGCCGTGCTGCAGCCGATCATGTTCGTGCTGCTGTTCAGCCAGGTCTACGGTGGCGCCATCCAGGTGCAGGGGACCGACTACACGCAGTTCCTGATGGCGGGGATCTTCGCGCAGACCGTGGTGTTCGGCGCGACGTTCTCCGGGTCGGCGATGGCGCAGGACCTGAAGGAGGGGCTGATCGACCGGTTCCGGACGCTGCCGATGTCGGCGTCCGCCGTGCTGGTGGGGCGCACGAACTCCGACCTCGTCCTGAACTCGATCTCGATGGCGATCATGATGCTCACCGGGCTCGCGGTCGGGTGGCGGGTGAACTCGTCGCCGCTCGAGTTCCTGGCCGGCATCGCCCTGCTGCTGCTGTTCAGCTACGCGTTCAGCTGGGTCATGGCGCTCCTCGGCATGAGCGTCAAGACGCCCGAGGTCATCAACAACGCCTCGTTCATGATCCTGTTCCCGCTGACGTTCATCTCGAACGCGTTCGTGCCGAGCGACACCCTGCCGCTGGTGCTGCGCGTGTTCGCGGAGTGGAACCCGGTGTCGTCGCTCGTGCAGGCCGCGCGAGAGCTCTTCGGCAACGTCGGGTCCGCCCCGGTGCCGGACATCTGGACGATGCAGCACCCCGTGCTGACCGTGCTGATCGGGATCGCCGTGATGCTCGTGGTCTTCGTGCCGTGGGCGGTGAACAAGTACACCCGCATCAGCGCGAAGTGAGGCCATGGGCGGTCAACAAGGCTGCGCCATCCACCCCCGCACCAGCGCGAAGTGATCAGAGCAGCTTGCGCTGCAGCGCCCACGCGGTCAGCTCGTGCCGGTTCGACAGCTGGAGCTTCCGCAGGACCTTGGACACGTGTGTCTCGACGGTCTTCACCGAGATGAACAGCTCCGTCGCGACCTCCTTGTAGGCGTACCCCCGCGCGATGAGCCGCATGACCTCCTGCTCGCGCGCGGACAGGCGGTCCAGCTCGGCGTCGTGCTGCGCCGTCTCGCCGCTGACCGCTCCGAAGGCGTCGAGCACGAAGCCGGCCAGGCGCGGCGAGAACACCGCGTCCCCGTCCGCCACACGGGTCACGGCCTCGGCGACCTCGGCACTCGACGAGCTCTTCGTGATGTACCCGCGGGCGCCGGCGCGGATGACCCGCACCACGTCGTCGGCGGCGTCCGACACGCTCAGCGCGAGGAACCGGGTGTCCGGGTTCCCCGGTGCGGACCGCGTGATGACCTCGGCGCCGCCACCGCCGGCCCCGCCCGGCAGGTGCACGTCGAGCAAGACGACGCGCGGGCGCGTGGCCGCGACGAGCGTCACGGCTTCGTCGACGGTCGCCGCCTCACCCACGACCTGGAGGCCCGGTGGCAGTCCGGCGCGCACGCCGGCTCGGAAGATGGAGTGGTCGTCGACGATCGCGACGGTCAACGGGGCGGGCTCGGTCATGTGTGCTCCTCGTCGTGGGCCGCGGGTGCGAGCGGCAGGGTCAGCCGGACCTCGGTGCCGGTGTGCCCCGGCCCCGGCGCGATGGTCGCGTGGCCGCCGAGGCGCTGCATCCGGCCGACGATCGACTCGCGGACGCCGTACCGGCCCTCGGGCACCGCGTCGACGTCGAAGCCCGGGCCGCGGTCGCGGATGCTGAGCTCGACCCGGTCGCCGGCGGTCTCGGCGTACACGCTCACGGTCCCACCGGCGTGCCGGGCGGCGTTGAGCATCGCCTCGCGGGCGGCGGCGACGAGCCCGTCCGGCAGGTCGCTGCGGGCGGGTCCGACCGCGATGACCTCGATGCGGGCGGGGTACTCGGCCTCGATGTCCACGGCGGCGTCCTGCAGCTGCGCGCCGAGGTCGCGCGCCGGTTCCGCCCGCTCGGTGAAGAGCCAGGACCGCAGTTCGCGCTCCTGCGCCCGCGCCAGCCGTGCCGCGTCCGAACCCGGCTCGGCCTTCTGCTGGATGAGGGCGAGGGTCTGCAGCACCGAGTCGTGCAGGTGTGCCGCGAACTCGGCGCGCTCGAGGTCGCGGACGCGGGCGGCGCGTTCCTCGGCGAGGTCGCGGACGAGTCGGACCACCCACGGGGCGACCACGACGGCGACCCCGACCAGGACGGCCACCGCGGCGGTGAGCACGGTCCAGACGTTCGGGCGGCTGCTCGTCGTGAAGAACAGCAGGATGCCGAGCACGACGAGCACCAGGGCCCCGAGCGCCCGGACGACGAGGGCGGATGACCCGGCCGTGCGGACGTTGCGGAGCGCGTCGAACTGCCGCCAGGCGAGTGCGGCACCGGTGACGACCACGACGCCGGGGACGATGACCTCGAGGGGGACGGCCACCCCCATCCGCGCTGCGACCACCGCGCCGGCGGCGGCGAGCAGTGCCACGCCGAGCAGGATCTCGACGACCGGGGCACGCCGGGCGGACGCGGTGGTCTCGTCCTGGTCGACGACGGCGGCCGGGGTCAGCACGGACTTGAGCGGTGCGGGTCCGGCGGTTGCTCCGACGGCGGCGCTCGGCACGGTCGCCCAGAGCCAGGCGTAGAGCAGCAGCCCGGCGCCACCGCAGACCACCAGGACCGCGGTGGCGAGCCGGACGGCCCCGACCGGCAGCCCGGTGTGCGCCGCGAACCCGCTGCAGACCCCGCCGACGACCCTGGGGGTCGGGCGCGTCATCGTCGCGGTGGCCATGGGGCAATCCTGGCACCCGGACGGCGGTCGCAGCAGGGTCCGGGGCCGGGATCAGGGACCGGTCAGGGGGAACCCCGATGGTGTCGGCGCAGCACTGCCGGGATGCTGGTGGCCATGACCGATCACCAGCACGACTCCGCTCCCGGCACCGCCGCCGGCAGCGCCGACTCGACGACCCGGTTCTTCGACTGGGTCCGCGGCCTCGGCATCGCGCGCACCGACGACCGCTGGCTCGCCGGCGTGTGCGGTGCCGTCGCCCGCCGCACCGGGCTCGACCCGCTCGTGGTGCGCGGCGTGACGATCGTCGTCGCGCTGCTGGGCGGGCCGGTCTTCCTCGCCTACGCCGTCGGCTGGGCACTGCTGCCCGACACCGCCGGACGCATCCACGTCGAGCGGATGATCCGCGGGGTCCTCGACCCGGCGCTCATCGCGATCGGCGCCTTCGTGGCGCTCACCTTCGTGCCCGCCGCCCGCGGCCTCTGGTGGCAGGGGGTCCCGGACGCCTGGGGGATGCCCGGCTGGCTCGAGGCGACGCTGGCCACCGCGTGGAGCATCGTGCTCGTCGGCGGGATCGTCTGGCTCATCGTGGTCCTGGCCCGACGCGGGGTGGACGGTGAGCGGACCGCGAGCACCGGCACCGGCAGCGGCACCGACCCGACCGCTGCACCGCGGGGCGACTTCTGGACCAGCCCCGAGGAGCCGCACCCGACCCGGAACGCGTGGACCGCGGAGGCGACCGGCGCGGCGGACGCGGGACGGGCCTCCTGGCAGTGGGGTGCACCCGCGAGCCCCGAGGACCGGCGACGGCAGCAGGAGGAGCGGATGCGCGCCGAACGCGAGCGGGCGGCCGAACGGCGGGCCGAGCGGGTGGAGCGGCGACCCGGGGCGGCGTACGTCGCCGTGTCCCTCGGACTCGCGCTCGTCGCCGGAGCCGGGGTCGCGTTCTGGGCGCAGCAGGCCGGGTGGTCCGTCCCGGTCCTCGGGATCGCCGCGGCGCTCGCGGTGCTGGCGATCGCCACGATCGTCGCCGGGATCCGCGGCCGCGATGACGACGTGCTCGGACTGTTCTCGACGGTCGCAGCGGTGGCCCTGGTGGTCACCGGGGTCCTGCCCGCCGGCACCCAGGTCTCGCTGATCGGCGGCACCACGTGGCAGGTGGAACGGGCTGCCCCGGGGACTGAACGGAACTTCGCGATGCTGGCCGGCGGTCCGACGCTGGACCTCCGCGAGCTCGAACCGTCGGCGGTCGGGGGCGACGTGAACCTCTGGCTGGGTGCCGGCGGGGCCGAGGTGCTGCTGCCGACCGACCTGCCGGTGCGGGTCGAGGTGAGCGGTGTCGGCTACGGGGTCGACACCGGCGGAGGCGACGACGACGGCGCCGGTGGGGTGCTCCGGACCACCACGCTCGAGAACCGTGCGGCACGCACGGCCGATGCGGACGAGACGACGACGGTGCACCTGTGGATCCTCGGCGGCGGCGTCGACGTGCCGCGGGCGATCACGGTCGGCGAGTGAGGAACGGGACGATGACGAACGACGGAACGACCAACGACGAGACGACTGCGCCGATGGCTCCACCGGCGGCTCCCGACGAGCCCGTCCGGCGGCCCGCCCGCCGTGGCGCGCGCTTCGGCACGATCCTGTGGGGTGTCCTGATGCTCGTGTTCGCCGGGGCGATGGCCGTGAGTGCGCTGCCGATGTTCTCAGTGGACACCACGACCCTGCTGCTCGCCGCCTGCATCGCCGCCGGTGTGCTGCTGGTCGTGGCCGGGATCGTGGCGACACTGTCCCGCACACGGCGGTAGGGGGAGCACCCCGTCCGCAGGACCGTCCGGGTGTGCACGGGGGTCACCCGGACGGCTTAGCATCATCCACGTGACCGCGACAGACGCCGAGCGGGCCGCCCAGCGCGACGCCACCGAGCAGCCCCTCGACCGCAGCACCCGCCTGCGCCGGTGGATGCTGCACGGGGCCGACCAGGGAGCCTCCCACCAGGGCCCGCACCAGGTCGAGGTCGAGAAGACCCACCCGTGGTGGCGGGTCATGTGCCTGACCGGCGTCGACTACTTCTCCACCCTCGGGTACCAGCCCGCCATCGCCGCGCTCGCCGCGGGGCTGCTGTCGCCGATCGCGACGATCGTCCTCGTGCTCGTCACGCTGTTCGGGGCGCTGCCGGTCTACCGCCGGATCGCCCACGACAGCTTCCGGGGCGCCGGGTCGATCATGATGCTCGAGAAGCTCCTGCCGTGGTGGGCGGGCAAGTTGCTCGTGCTGGTGCTGCTCGGGTTCGCCGTGACGGACTTCATGATCACGATGACCCTGTCGGCGGCCGACGCCACGGCGCACATCGCCGAGAACCCGTACACGCCGCACTGGTTCACCGAGATCCCGGTGCCGCTCACCCTGGCGCTGCTGCTCCTGCTCGGCATCGTGTTCCTGCGCGGGTTCAAGGAGGCCATCGGCATCGCGGTCGGCCTCGTCGCGGTGTTCCTCGCCCTGAACGCCGTCGTCATCATCGTCGCCCTCTGGCACGTGTTCGAGAACCCGGTGGTGGCGAGTGACTGGTGGTCCGGGCTGACGGCGCAGCACAGCAACCCGCTCGTGATGGTCGGCATCGCCCTGATCGTGTTCCCGAAGCTCGCGCTCGGGCTCTCCGGGTTCGAGACCGGTGTCGCGGTGATGCCGCAGGTCCGCGGCGACGCCACCGACGACACCAGCGACCGACCCGAGGGCCGGATCCGTGGCACCAAGCGCCTGCTGACGGTCGCGGCGCTCATCATGAGCTCGTTCCTCATCACGTCGTCGATCGTGACGACGTTCCTCATCCCGCAGCGCGAGTTCCAGCCGGGCGGCGGTGCGAACGGGCGCGCCCTGGCGTACCTGGCGCACGAGTACATGGGCGGCGTGTTCGGGTCGATCTACGACTTCTCGACCGTCGCCATCCTGTGGTTCGCCGGCGCGAGTGCGATGGCGGGGCTCCTCAACCTGGTGCCGCGGTTCCTGCCCCGTTACGGCATGGCACCGCAGTGGGCTCGTGCGGTGCGTCCCCTCGTGATCATCTTCACGCTCATCGCGTTCGTGATCACGATCATCTTCCAGGCCGACGTCGACGCGCAGGGCGGCGCCTACGCCACCGGCGTGCTCGTGCTCATCACGAGCGCCGCGGTCGCGGTGACGCTGTCCGCGCGCCGCAAGCAGCAGCGCAAGCGCACCATCGCGTTCGGCGTGATCTCGGTCGTGTTCGTCTACACCACCGTCGCCAACGTGATCGAGCGGCCCGACGGCGTGCGGATCGCGGCGATCTTCATCATCGCGATCGTCGTGGTGTCGCTCATCTCGCGCGTGCGGCGTTCGTTCGAGCTCCGGGCGTCGTCGATCGAGCTCGACGCGACCGCGCGCCAGTTCGTCGAGGCCGACGCCGACCAGTTCAGCTCGGTCTGCATCATCGCGAACGAGCCCGGTGCCGGCACGGCCGAGGCGTACCGGGCGAAGGGGCGCGAGGAACGCCGCGACTCCGGCATCCCGGCCCGCGTGCCGACGATGTTCCTCGAGGTCCTGCCCGCCGACTCCTCCGACTTCGAAGAGGACCTGGTGGTCGAAGGCCACGTCATCCACGGGTTCCGCGTGCTCAAGGTCCGTTCCGGGAACGTCCCGAACACCATCGCGTCGACGCTCCTCGCCATCCGCGACCTCGCCGGGGTGGTGCCGAGCATCTACTTCGAGTGGAACGAGGGCAGCCCCATCCGCAACGCCCTGCGCTTCGTGTTCACCGGTGCCGGCGACGTCGCCCCCGTCACGCGCGAGGTCCTGCGCGAAGCGGAACCCGAAGTGAACCGACGGCCGAGCGTCCACGTCTCGTGAGCCACGGACCGGGCGCGGGGCGTGCCTCCAGGCCCGTCGGCGGCCTGGCGGCGATCGCGGTCGCCGCGGCGGTCTGGGGCACCACCGGGACCGCGACGCACTTCGCGCCCGGTGTGCCGGCGTTCGTGTTCGGTGCGGTCACATTCGGGCTCGGCGGCCTCGTGCTCGCCGCGACCGCTGGTCGGGGCACGCTGCGTGCCGTCACGCAGCGCCGGACCCGCGGCTGGGCACTGCTCGGCGCCGCGTCGCTCGTGGTCTACGCGGTCGCGTTCTACGCGGCCCTCGCCGACGCCGGGGTCGCGCTCGGCACGACCCTGGCCATCGGCTCGTCGCCCGTCTTCGCGGGCCTGGTCGAGTGGGTCGCCGACCGGAGGCGCATCACCCGGCGGTGGGTCGTCGCCACCCTGGTGAGCGTGGTCGGCATGGTCGTCGTCACCCTCGCGCGCTCCGAGCACGACGGTGGCGGGCGGTCACTCGCGGTCGGCGTCGGCAGCGCCCTGGTCGCCGGTCTGACGTACGCGCTGTACTCGTGGGCGGTGGCGCGGGGGATGCACGCCGCGACGAGCCGGATGCCGATCGCCGTCGGTCGCGCGGAGTCCGACAGCATGCCGGTCGGTGGGGACGTCGGGGTCGCGGCCGCACGGGCTGCCCGCGGGCCGAACGAACGCGGGCTCGTCGGCGCGGTGTTCGGGGTGGCCGCGGTGCCGCTCGTCGTGCTCGCCGTGGTGGCGGGCGGGCCGTTCCTGACCGACGCCGGCAACTGGCCGGTGTTCCTGTACCTGGCGCTGGTGCCGACGGTGATCGGGCACTCGCTGTACGCGCTCGGCCTCCGGACGGTGACCGCGTCGGTCGCGACGCTGCTGTCGCTGCTCGAGCCCGTCGTGGCCGCGGTGCTCGCGGTGCTCGTGGTGGGGGAGCACCTGGGCGTCGGCGGATGGGCCGGCATCGTGCTGGTGGTCGCCGGGCTGTCCGTGCTGGCGCTGCCCGCGCGGCGCGTCCGCTGATCAGCGGCGGCGCCCGGCGCCCGCGCGTCAGCCGTCCAGGATCTGGTCCCGCACCTTCCGCCGCAGCACCTTGCCGATCATCGAGCGCGGCAGGTCCTCGACCACGACGACCCGGCGCGGCACCTTGTACGCCGCCAGGTGCTCGCGCGACCAGGCCCGGAGCGCGGCCGCGTCGAACGTCGAGGGGTCCTTCGGCACGACCGCGGCGACGACCTGCTCGTTGCCGCCCTGCGTGATGCCGACGACCGCGACCTCCTTGACGCTGGGGTGCTTGAGCAGGGTGTCCTCGACCTCGGACGGCGACACGTTGAAGCCGCCGGTGATGATGAGTTCCTTGAGGCGGTCGACGATCCGGACGTACCCGTCGGCGTCGATGGCCACGATGTCACCGGTGCGGAACCAGCCGTCGGGTGTGAAGACCTCGTCGGTGGCCTCGGCCTTGCCCCAGTAGCCGCGGAACACCTGCGGGCCACGGACCTGCAGCTCGCCGGGCTCGTCGATGCCGAGCACCTTCGTGTCGTCGTCGGGGTCGACCACGCGCGCCTCGGTGGAGGACAGCGGCAGGCCGATCGATCCGAGTCGACGCTCGGGGGAGACCGGGTTGGCCATCAGGACCGGGGAGCACTCGGACAGGCCGTAGCCCTCGACCAGGTAGCCGTCGGTCCGGGCCTCCCACGGTTCGACGATGTCCTGCGACAACGGCATGGCACCGGAGATGCCGATCTCGATGCCCTTGAGCGACACCTTCGCCGAGTCGGCCGCGTGCTGCAGCCGGGCGTAGATCGGCGGCACGGCCGGCAGGAACGTCGGCGGGTGGCGCTTGATCGCCGTCAGGACGAGGGCGGGGTCGAACGCGGGGAAGAGCACGAGCCGCGAGGCCATGCTCATCGCGAAGGTCAGGCAGAGCGTCAGGCCGTAGGCGTGGAACATCGGCAGCACCGCGTACACGACGTTGTCGCCGCGGCGGATCTGCGGCACCCACGCCCGGGCCTGCGCGGCGTTCGCCAGCAGGTTGCGGTGGCTCAGCACCGCGCCCTTGGGCGTCCCGGTGGTGCCGGACGTGTACTGGATCAGCGCGACGTCGTCGGTGGCCGGCCGCGGGTGCCGCTTCGACAGCTTGCGGGTGTCGGCGAGGTCGTCCCACTTGACCGTGCCGCGCACCTTCGCCGTCAGCTTCGCCCGGGACTCCCGGGCCTTCGCGACCGGCAGCGACAGCGCGAGCCGGGTGCTCCGGGGCATGGCGCGGGTGATGTCGACCGAGACGATCGCGTCCAGGTGCACGTCGGCCGGGAAGTCCTGCAGCGTCGCGACCGACTTGTCCCACGCGATGGCGACCTTGGCGCCGTGGTCCTCGAACTGGTGGCGGAGTTCCCGCGGCGTGTACAGCGGGTTGTGCTCGACCACGATCGCGCCGAGCCGCAGCACCGCGTAGAACGCGACGATGTGCTGCGGGCAGTTCGGCAGGACGATGGCGACGCGGTCACCCGCGCCCACGCCGAGCTTCCGCAGGCCGTTCGCCGCGCGGAGGATCTGCTCCTCGAGGTCGGCGTAGCTCGTGGTGCGCTTGAAGAACTCGAGGGCGACCTGCCTGGGGAACTTCCGGGCCGACTGCTCGACCAGGTCGTACAGGGAACCACTCTGTTCCTCGATGTCGTGCGGGACCCCCGGGGCGTACGAGGCAAGCCAGGGACGAGGCGTGTCGATGCTCACCCGACCCAACCTAGTGGGCCACCCCCGTGCACGCTGGGAGGGCCACTTTGCGCGATGCCACCCCCGCGCCCAGGTGACGGACGGAACATGACGACATGTCCACTGTCTCCGACGTCTTCCGATCCCGCCTCAACCGGACGTTCACGGGTGGTTCGACCGGCACGGAAGCCTGGATGGACGACCTGGAACACGGCACCGACGCGGGCTTCTTCGGTCCGGGCTCGGCCACGTGGGCGGTGCACGGTGGGAGCCACGGCATCGTCGCCGGCGTGCGGGCACTGCTCGTCCAGGCGCTGCACCCCGGCGCGCTCGCCGGCGTCGCCGACCACTCCCGGTACCGTGAGGACCCGTTCGGTCGCCTGGCGGGCACCAGCCGGTGGATCGCCACCGTCACGTACGGCGACCGGCAGACCGCCCGCAGCGGCAGCGACTGGGTGCTCCGGCTCCACGAGCGCGTCCGTGGGCAGTACGTCGACGCGCACGGCACCGCCCGCCCCTACGCGGCCAACGACCCGGACCTGGCGCGCTGGGTGCACCTCGCCTTCACCGACGCGTTCCTCCGCGCCGCCCAGCGGTGGGGCGGCCCGATCCCCGGCGGCGCGGACGCCTACGTCCGCGAGTGGGCCGAAGCCGGGCGGCTCATGCGCATCGTCGACCCGCCCGAGTCCGAGGCGGAGCTCCGTGCCCAGATGAACGGGTACCTCGACCGCGGCGAACTCCTGGTGGACTCGCGCACCCGCGACGTCGTCCGGTTCATCAAGGACCCGCCGCTGTCCCGCCTGCTGCGACCCGGCTACCGCGCGGTGTTCCAGGGAGCGGTGTCCACGCTCGACCCGCGGCACCGGTCGCTCCTCGGCCTCCGTGCGCCGATCGTCGGCCCGGTCGAGCTGCCCGTGGTCCGCACCACGAAGCTCGTGCTCGACGGGATCGGTGCGGTGCTCGACGACCAGACCGGTTCCGAACGAGCCGCGCGGCGGCGCATCGCGCGCCTGCAGCGCTCTGACGGCAGCGCGGTCGCCTGACCACGGCCGTCACCGCGACCACCTGACGGACGGGAGGCACGGTGCCAGCTGGCACCGTGCCTCCCGTCCGTTCGTGGGGGCGTCAGAAACCCGACGGCACCCGGGGCGTGTACGCGGACTCGAGTCGCGTGACCTCGTCGTCGGTGAGCGTCAGCGACGCTGCGGCCACCGCGTCGTCGATGTGGTGCTCCTTCGTCGCGCCGACGATGGGCGCGGAGACCGCGGGCTTGCCGGCGACCCAGGCCAGGGCGACCTGCGCCATCGGGACGCCGCGCTCGGTGGCGACGGCCTCGACCGCGTCGACGATCGCCCGGTTGGCGTCCTCGTCCTGCTTGTAGAGGGTCTTGCCGAACTCGTCGGTCTGCGCGCGCGAGCCGGACCCGGAGGCGTCCCAGGGGCGGGTGACGCGGCCTCGGGCGAGGGGGCTCCACGGGATCACGCCGACGCCGGTGTGCTCGCAGAAGGGGAACATCTCGCGCTCCTCCTCGCGTTCGAGCAGGTTGTACTGGTCCTGCATGCTCACGAACTTCGTCCAGCCGTGGCGTTCCGCGGTGTGCTGCATCTCGGCGAACTGCCACGTCCACATGCTGCTCGCGCCGATGTAGCGCGCCTTGCCGGCCTTGACGACGTCGTGGAGGGCCTCCATGGTCTCCTCGATCGGCGTCACCGGGTCGAAGCGGTGGATCTGGTACAGGTCGACGTAGTCCGTGCCGAGCCGGGTCAGGGAGGCGTCGATCTCGTGCATGATCGCCGCGCGGGACAGCCCGGCGCCGTTCCGGCCGGGACGCATCCGGTTGAAGACCTTCGTGAAGACCTGGACGTCCTCGCGCGGAGCCAGCTCGGCGAGGAGCGTGCCGGTGATCTCCTCGCTGCTGCCGTCCGAGTAGACGTTCGCGGTGTCGAAGGTCGTGATGCCGGCCTCGAACGCGCGACGGACGAACGGGCGGGCCTCGTCGATGCCGACGCTCCAGGCGTGCGAGCCGCGGTCCGGGTCGCCGTACGACATCATGCCGAGGACGACGCTGCTGATCTCGAGCCCCGAGTTGCCGAGGCGCTTCGTGTCGGTGGTCATGCCGTCACTCTGGCATCACGGCCTGTGACCGCGAGCAGGCGGACTTGGAGCGGGGAGTCCTCGGTGACGTCGACCGGGGGTGCGTACAGGCCGGTGGCGGCGAGGTCCTCGATCTGCGGCTCGAAGTACTCCCACACGGCGCGGACGAGCTCGTCGGGCAGGGACTCCTCGGTGCCGGTCGCCCGGGCGAGGTCCCACGTGTGGATCGTGATGTCGCTCGTCTGCTCGGTGAGGTACTGCGCGGCGGGGACGACGTCGGTGCTGAGGTGCACGGGGGTGTCCTGTGGTGCGTTCCGCCAGGCGTCGGTCGCCGCGGTGGCGAACCGGTGCCACTCGGCCACCAGGTCGTCGCCGATCGGCTCGAGGTCGGCCTGGGCCTGGGCGTAGTCGCACCCGGTCAGGAGCTTCGGGATCCAGCGCTGTTCGTCCACGACGTGGGCGACGAGGTCGCGGGTGGTCCACTCGGAGTCGGGGGTGGGGGCGTCCCAGTCGGCGACGGCGGCGACGCGGCGGCCGAACTCGGCTGCCGCGAGGGCCTGCATCGCGATCCAGTCGGTGGCCATGGTGGTGCTCCTGTTCGTCGTGCGGGCGTGCTCGTGGTTGGTGCTTCTCGTGCAACTCGGGGTCCGGCGTGCGGATTCCCCTCGGTGCCGTCGCACGTGCCAACGTTACGCGGGGGCGGGGGCCGGGGC
>NZ_QKSU01000021.1:0-18995 GCF_003234665.1 Curtobacterium sp. MCLR17_059
GTATAAGAGACAGCCTGCTGACGATAGCCGCGGGGCGGGCGGTTGTCGGGCCTCCAGTTCGGGGTGCACGGCGGGTGGGCCGATCCGACGGAGGTGAGCGTGGATCGGTTCGATCCGGGGCGGCCCGCCCAAGTACCATGGAGGCATGAGCATCCGCGGGAGCTACCGGACCGCCCTGACGTACGGCGCGGTGGGGGCGACCCAGGCGTCGGACCTCATGACCTACCCGCCGGACGGCTTCACGCCGGCCGAGTCGCGCGCGCGGATCGGACACGGCGACCAGCGGTTCGAGACCGCCGTCGTGCAGGCGCTGACGTGGCAGATCCAGGAGCGCAGCGGTGTCCGCGTGCGCGTCGAGGAGCAGCCCGACGACGACGAGGTCCGGTACAACCCGGTCACCTTCGACGACGACGGTGTGCCGATCGCGCCGGCGTCCATCGGGACGCCCCGGGTCGAGAAGTTCGCCCCCGACGGCACTCCGCTGCTGACGGCGGGCACCAGCGCGACGCTGACGATCCACGCGTTCGGGCAGACCGTGCTGGCACCGGTGCGCGTCGTGTCGATCATCGACGAGCACGACCGCAAGGGGTTCGCCTACGGCACGCTCGAGGGGCACCCGCTCTCCGGCGAGGAGTCGTTCGTCGTCGAGCGCACCCCGGACGGCTCGGTGTGGCTGCAGGTCCGGCAGTTCTCGCAGCCGGCGAGCCGGAAGTGGCGCTTCGTGGCGCCCTTCGTGCGGCGGCAGCAGAAGGTCATGGCGGAGAAGTACTTGGCGGCGTTGCGGGGCGACTAGGCGTCGCGGCCGCTCGGTCGCGGTCGCGGCCGCTCGGTCGCGGTCGCGGTCGCTCGCGGTCTCGCGACCCCGCCCGCTCCCGCCCGCTCCCGCCCGCTCCCGCTCCTCAGCGGAGCGGTGGGAGCGCGGCGATCGCGTCCTCGATGAGGGCAGCGTCCTGCTGGCAGTCGCGTGCGACGGTCACGGCGTTCGTGTGCCGCAGCGCATCGACGTCGTAGACACCCGTCGCCACGGCCAGGAAGGGGATGCCCGCGGCGTCCGCGGCCTCGCCGTCGCGCGGGGTGTCGCCGACGATGACCGCCCGGGTGCCGACCAGTTCGGCGGCGGCGCGCAGGGTGACCCCGGCCCGCTCGACCTCGGTGTCGCCGAAGTACGAGTGCTCCCAGTCGAAGACGTCGGGGTCGAACCCGGCCCCGGTGAGCTTCACCCGGGCGCGGTACTCGGAGTTGCCGGTGAGCAGGCCGTTGCGCCACCCGAGCTCGGCGAAACGGGTCAGGAGCGCCTTCGCCCCGGGGACGGGGCTGCGGTGGTCGCCGGAAGCGTGCCGTTCGGCGGTGAGGTCGTGCAGGTGCCGACTGACCGAGGGGATCAGGGTGTCCTCGAACGCGTGGGCGTGCACGTGCTCGGCGATGAGCCCGGCGTCGGTCCGGCCGTGCTGGTGCCCGACCCGCAGGGTGAGGTCGCGGCCCACCGCCCGCTCGAGGGCGAGGTGGTAGAGGTTGCCCGGGGACGACGCGTTCATCACGAGGGTGCCGTCGATGTCCCACAGGACCGTGGTGGGGACGGGATGGTGCTCCATGGCTCCCATCATGACGGACAATGGACTCCATGCCGAGTGCTCTCCCGATCGCCGATCCAGCACCAGCGGACGGCCTGATCACCCCGTGGGCGGCAGCGGGCTCCGCTGCCGGGCCGGGGGCTGCTCCCGCCGCCGGTGACGTCCCCTTCGGCGTGTACGTGCACGTGCCGTTCTGCCGCGTTCGCTGCGGGTACTGCGACTTCAACACCTACACGGCGTCGGAGCTCCGCGGCGTCCGTCGCGACGACTACGCCGGGCACGCCGTGCGCGAGATCGAGTGGGCCGCGACCGTCCTCGATCGTTCCGGTGTGCCGCGGCGGCCGGTGTCGACCGTCTTCTTCGGCGGCGGCACCCCGACCATGCTGCCGGCGTCCGACCTGGCGATGATCCTCCGTGCGATCGACGACACCTGGGGCATCCTGCCCGGGGCCGAGGTCACCACCGAGGCGAACCCGGACTCGGTCGACGCGGCGTCGCTCGAGACCCTGCGGGCCGGCGGCTTCAACCGGATCAGCTACGGCATGCAGTCCGCCGTGCCGCACGTGCTCGCCACGCTCGACCGCACGCACGACCCGCTCCGGGTCCCCGTCGTCGTCGACCTCGCGAAGCAGCAGGGACTCGACGTCTCGCTCGACCTCATCTACTCGACGCCGGGGGAGTCCCTCGCCGACTGGCGGACCTCGCTCGACGCCGCGATCGCCTGCGAGCCCGACCACGTGTCGGCGTACTCGCTCATCGTCGAGGACGGCACCGCGATGGGCCGCATGGTCGCCCGCGGCGAGCTCCCCGCCCCCGACGACGACCTGGCCGCCGACATGTACGAGCTCGCCGACCAGGTGCTCGGCGACGCCGGCTACTCCTGGTACGAGGTGTCGAACTGGGCGCGCGGCGACGCGCACGCGAGCCGCCACAACCTGTCGTACTGGAAGGGCCACGACTGGTGGGGCGTCGGCCCCGGCGCGCACTCCGCCGTCGCCGGTACGCGCTGGTGGAACGTCAAGCACCCGGCCGCGTACGCGAACCGGGTGCTGTCGGGGGAGTCGCCGGCCGCCGGCCGCGAGACCATCGACGACGAGACGCGGTACGTCGAGCGCCTGCTGCTCGCGGCGCGGGTCCGCGGGGAGCTCGCGACGAGCGAGATCCGCCAGGAGGCCCGTGGCCGGGTCGCCGGCCTCATCGCGCGCGGACTCGTGGACGGGTCGGCCGCGGTGCGGGGACGTATCGACCTGACCCTGCAGGGTCGCCTGCTCGCCGACGCGGTGGTGCGGGAGCTGCTCGACTGAGGGGCGTGCGCACTGCTTGGTGCGCACTGCTTGCCGCTGCCGCTACTGCTTGATGAACTCGATCGAGAGCGGGTAGCGGTAGAACTGGCCCTGGTTCGCGGCGACCGCCGCCATGATGCTGAAGATCAGCGACACGATCGCAGCGGCGAGGATGATCAGGAACCCGACGCCGAACACCGATGTGAGCGAACCGACGAAGTACGCGATCGCCATCGTGATGTGGAAGTTCAGGGCGACCCGGGTGTGCTCTCGGATGAAGCCGCCTCGATCGCGGAGGACCAGGTAGGCGACGAGCGGCGCGACGACGGTGAAGAAGATCCCACCGATGTGCGTCAGCGTGGCCCACAGGCGCTGGTCCTCCGGGCTCATCGGCTGGGGCGGGGTGTAGCCGGCGGGGTACTGCGGCCCGCCGGGGTACTGGGTCCCGCCGGGCTGCTGGGGGCCACCGGGGCCGTGGCCGTACTGGCCGCCGGGCTGCTCGGGTCCGGGGCCGTCGGGCTGCTGTCCGTAGGTCATGGCGGAAGCGTATCGGCCGACCGCCCGGAAGTCCCGGGCCGTCAGCGGTCGGGCGTAGGATCAGCAGTCGACACGTCCGAGTGCCAGGTCGATCGGGAAAGGAGGCGCTCGTGGTCAGTGAACGCAGCCTCGAGGTCCTCAAGGCCATCGTGCGCGACTACGTGGCGTCGCGTGAACCCGTCGGGTCGAAGACCATCGTCGAGCGGCACGCCTTCGGGGTCAGCGCCGCGACGATCCGCAACGACATGGCCCTGCTCGAGGACGAGCAGCTGATCGCCGCACCGCACACCTCGTCCGGGCGCGTGCCGACCGACAAGGGGTACCGCGTCTTCGTGGACCACCTGGCGGGTGCCCGTCCGCTCTCCAGCGCGCAGCGGCACGCCATCGAGACCTTCCTCGGCGCCCCGAACGACCTCGACGAGGTCCTCGGGCGCACCGTCCGGCTGCTCAGCCAGCTCACCAACCAGGTCGCCCTGGTGCAGTACCCCTCGATGGTGCGCGCCCGGGTGCAGCACGTCGAGCTCGTCCGGCTCGGTGACGCCCGGTTGATGGTGGTGCTCATCACCGACACCGCCCGCGTCGAACAGCGCGTGGTCGAGACCGACGTCCCGCTCGACGAAGACTCGCTGGGCGAACTCCGCACCGTGGTGAACGGCGCGACCGTGGGACTCCTGCTGCAGGACGTCCCGACCGCGCTCCGAGCCGTGCCGCAGCAGCTCCGCCCCGACGCCCAGACGCTCGGCGGGGTCGTCGTCGCCACGCTCATCGAGCAGGTCGCGGCGAACCGGCAGGACCGCCTGCTGATGGCCGGTGCGGCCAACCTGGCGAAGAGCGAGCAGGACTTCTCCGGCGGCCTCTTCCCGGTGCTCGAAGCGATCGAGGAACAAGTCACCCTGCTCCGGTTGTTCGGGGAGATGCAGGTGGACGACATCGCGGTGGCGGCCAGCATCGGCGTCGAGAACGCCGAGTACGGACTCGACGCCACGAGCATCGTCGCCGGCGGCTACCTGGCCGGTGGCGAGGTGGCCCGCCTGGGCGTCCTCGGACCGACCCGCATGGACTACGGCACGAACATGGCGGCCGTCCGCGCCGTCGCCCGCTACCTGTCCAAGCTCCTGGGCGAACACTGACCAACCGACCGAACCCAACCGACTGAGGGATACGTGGCAGACCACTACGACGTCCTCGGCGTCCAGCGAGACGCCTCCGATGCCGACATCAAGAAGGCCTACCGCCGCCTGGCGCGTGAGCTCCACCCGGACGTGAACCCGGCACCCGACGCCGCCGAGCGCTTCAAGGACGTGACGCACGCGTACGACGTGCTGAGCGACCCCGAGCAGCGACGCCGGTACGACGCCGGCCCGCAGGCCGACAGCCCCTTCGGTGGTGGCGCCGGTGGATTCAGCGACATCTTCGACGCCTTCTTCGGCGGCGGCGGCGGTGGCGGCGGCCGTGGCTCGGGCCCGCGCAGCCGTGCCGAGCGCGGCCAGGACGCCCTGCTCCGCATCGAGGTCGACCTCGACGAGGTCGTCTTCGGAACCCACAAGGACGTCGAGGTCGACACGGCGGTGCTGTGCGAGACCTGCCACGGCTCCTGCTGCGCACCGGGCACCAGCCCGCGCACGTGCGACATCTGCGGCGGCTCCGGGCACATCCAGCGCCAGGTGCGTTCGCTCCTGGGCAACGTGGTGACGAGCGCCCCGTGCGGCACCTGCCGCGGGTACGGCACCGTCATCCCGAGCCCCTGCCCGACCTGCCAGGGTCAGGGCCGCGTCCGCGCACGTCGCACCGTGCCGGTGGACGTCCCCGCGGGCGTCGACTCCGGCCTGCGCCTCCAGATGCCCGGCCAGGGCGAGGTCGGTCCGGCCGGCGGTCCGTCCGGCGACCTGTACCTCGAGATCCGTGTACGCCACGACGACGTCTTCAGCCGTGACGGCGACGACCTGCTGGCGACGCTCGAAGTCGGCATGACCGACGCCGTCCTCGGCACGACCACCACGATCGACGGCCTCGACGGTCCGGTCGAGCTGGAGATCCGGCCCGGCGTGCAGAGCGCCGACGTCCTCGTCATCAAGGACCGCGGCATCACGAAGCTGCGCGGGAACGGCCGCGGTGACCTGCGGGTCGGCGTGCAGGTCGTCACCCCGACCAAGCTGTCCCACAAGGAACGGCAGCTGGTCGAGCAGCTCGCGAAGTCGCACAAGACCACCGCCCCGCAGCTCGCCCGGTTCCAGCAGGGCATGTTCGGCAAGCTCCGCGACCGGTTCTTCAACCACTGATGGCGTCGCTGTACCTCGTCGACTCGCTGGACGGCGTCGCCGTCGGTGACCCGGTGTCGCTCGACGGCGCCGAGGGCCGGCACGCGGTCTCCGTCGCGCGCGTCCGGGTCGGCGAGGTCCTGCGGATCGCCGACGGTCGGGGCACCGTGGTGTCCGGGCCGGTCACCACGCTCGGCAAGGACACGCTGGAGCTCGCGGTCGAGACCGTCGAGCACCAGGATGCACCGCGCCCGTCGCTGACCCTCGTGCAGGCCCTGGCGAAGGGCGGCCGTGACGAGATGGCGGTGCAGGCGGCGACCGAGATCGGCGTCGACCGGGTCGTGCCGTGGTCGGCCGCGCGCAGCGTCTCCCGGTGGGACGGCGCGAAGGTCGAGAAGGGCCGTGCCCGGTGGGCATCGATCGCGCACGAGGCCGCGAAGCAGGCGATCCGTCCGCGCGTGCCCGTCGTCGCGCCGCTGGTGACGACCGGACAGCTCGTGTCCGCGCTCGGGGAGGGGACCGCCCTCGTCCTGCTCGACCCGACCGCGACCGTGCGACTCGCCACCTGGGAACCCCCGACGGACGCCGAGGACATCGCACTCGTCGTCGGTCCCGAAGGCGGCATCGACGGCGCGGAGCTCGACCGGCTCGAGGCCGCGGGTGCCGTGCGGGTCCGACTCGGTGACAGCGTGCTCCGCACGTCCACCGCCGGACCGGCGGCACTCGCTGTCCTGCAGGCGCGACTGGGCCGCTGGTGAGCCGGACCACGCCGTCGGGCGCGTCCTACGATGGAGCCATGAGCAGCAGCACGCCCAGCGTCTTCTCCAAGATCATCGCGCGCGAGATCCCGGCGACCATCGTCGCCGAGGACGACCGCGTGATCGCGATCGAGGACATCGCCCCGAAGGCTCCCGTCCACGTGCTCGTCGTCCCCAAGACCGAGCAGTACGCGAACGTCGGCGAACTCGCAGCGGGCGACCCCGACCTGCTGGCCCACGTCGTCGCCACTGCGCAGCGCATCGCCGACGAGCGCGCCGACGGCCAGTTCCGACTCGTCTTCAACACCGGCGAAGCCGCCGGTCAGACCGTGTTCCACGTGCACGCGCACGTACTCGCAGGTGAACTGCAGGAAGGCACCCTTGCCGGTTAACGAACCAGTACAGCCCACCGCCGCCGACGACGAGCCCGTCTCGGTCTCGCTCCAGGTCGACGGCATCGCCATGGTGCAGCTGCTCGGCCCCCAGGACCGTCTGCTCAAGACGGTCGAGCGCCAGTACCCGGGCGTCCGGGTCGTCGTCCGTGGCAACGAGGTCACGCTGACCGGGCCCGAGCGCGACGTCGCCCGCGCGAAGGCGCTCGTCGACGAGCTCGTCGGCATGGTCAGGCGCGGGCAGGAGATCGGCCCGGCCGACATCCCGATGTCGGCACGGATCCTCGACGACGACCGCAAGCCGTCCGACACCTTCGGCACCCCGATCGTGTCGAGCCGCGGCAAGTCCGTCCGCCCGAAGACGGACGGGCAGCGTGCCTACGTCGACGCCATCGACGAGCACACCATCACGTTCGGCATCGGTCCGGCCGGTACCGGCAAGACGTACCTGGCGATGGCCAAGGCCGTGCAGGCGCTGCAGCGGCGCGAGGTCACCCGGATCATCCTCACCCGTCCCGCGGTCGAGGCCGGCGAGCGGCTCGGCTTCCTGCCGGGCACGCTGACCGACAAGATCGACCCGTACCTGCGCCCGCTGTACGACGCCCTGAACGAGATGATGGACCCGGAGCTGGTCCCGAAGCTCCTGGCGGCCGGCACCGTCGAGGTTGCCCCGTTGGCGTACATGCGCGGCCGGACGCTCAACGACTCCTTCGTGGTGCTCGACGAGGCGCAGAACACCACGCCCGAGCAGATGAAGATGTTCCTGACCCGCCTCGGGTTCGGTTCGAAGATGGTCATCACGGGCGACATCACCCAGGTCGACCTGCCGGGCAACGTCTCCGGTCTCCGGCTCGTGACCCGCATCCTCGACGAGGTCGAGGACATCCACTTCGCCAGTCTCGGCAGCGAGGACGTGGTCCGCCACACCCTCGTCGGCCGGATCGTCGACGCCTACACGGTCTACGACGAGGAGCGCCTCGCCGAGCAGGCCGGGCAGCGCCCCGGTGGCCGTGGCACCGCCCCGGTCGGCAACCCCGACGGCGCCAACCGCGCCGAACGCCGTGGGCGCCCGCCGCAGGACCGCGCACGACCCCCGTACCCCCAGAACGACGCCCGAGGAGGCACCCGGTGAGCATCGAGCTCAACAACGAGTCCGGCGTCGAGGTGGACGAGGCCGCGATCCAGCGGCTCGCCGCCTTCGCCCTGGACGCGATGCACGTCCACGCCGATGCGGAGCTCGCGATCGTGCTGGTCGACGAGGGCGCGATGGAGCAGCTGCACGTGCGGTGGATGGACGAGCCCGGTCCGACGGACGTCCTGAGCTTCCCGATGGACGAACTGCGTCCCGGCACCGAGGACGACCCCACGCCGGCCGGGCTGCTGGGCGACATCGTGCTCTGCCCGCAGGTGGCCGAGGAGCAGGCGAAGACCGCCGGGCACTCGAGCACCGACGAGATGCTGCTGCTCACCTGCCACGGCATCCTGCACCTGCTCGGCTTCGACCACGCCGAGCCCGACGAGAAGGCCGAGATGTTCGGCATCCAGGGCGAGATCCTGACCGCCTTCGCCGCCCAGCACCGAGGGCGGTAGCCGGTGGTCGTCGTCGCCGGACTCCTCGCGGTGGCGCTGGGGCTCGTCGTGCTCGGCGGGCTCCTCGCCGCGAGCGACGCCGCGCTCTCGGTGGTCTCCCGTGCCGACCTCGAGGAGATCGCCAGGGGCAACAAACGCCGCCGCGCCATCGAGGCGATCGCGGACGACGTCGGGGCGCACGTCAACGCGCTGAACTTCTTCCGCGTCCTCGCCGAGACCGCCGCTGCGGTGCTCGTGACGATCGCCCTCGTGCGCGCCTTCGACAGCTGGTGGCTCGCACTCGTGCTCTCCGCCGCGATCATGACCGCGGTGTCGTTCGTGCTGGTCGGGTCGAGCCCGCGCAGCGTCGGACGCGCCCACGCCGAGCGGCTGATCGGTGCGACCGGCGGCATCGTCCGTGGGGTCCGCATCGTGCTCGGTCCGCTGGCCGGGCTGCTCGTCCGGATCGGCGACCGGGTCACCCCCGGCCGCGGCCGGAGCGCCTCCACCGTGTCGAGCGAGGAGCAGCTGCTCTCGCTCGTCGACGAGGCCACCGAGAGCAACGTGCTCGAGGACGAGGACCGCGAACTCATCCACTCCGTGTTCGAGTTCAGCGACACCCTGGTGCGCGAGGTCATGGTGCCCCGCACGGACATGCTCACCGTCGACGGAGCCGAGACGCTCGCCGCGGCCATGGAGCAGTTCCTGGCCGCCGGGGTGTCCCGGATGCCGGTGACCGGCAAGGACAGCGACGACGTGCGGGGCGTGCTCTACCTGCGCGACGTCGCACGGTCGCTGTACGAACGACCGGCGTCCCGCAGCGAGCGGGTCAGCCGGCTGCTGCGGCCCGCGGAGTTCGTGCCGGAGTCGAAGCACGCCGACGACACCCTGCGGCACATGCAGGTCGCCAAGAACCACCTGGTGCTGGTGGTCGACGAGTACGGCGGAGTCGCCGGGCTCGTGACCATGGAGGACCTCATCGAAGAGCTCGTCGGGGACATCTCCGACGAGTACGACCGCGCCGTCGTCGACCGGACCGAGGTCGAACCGGGCATCTGGCGGATCTCCGCCCGACTGCCGATCGACGAGCTCGGCGACCTGTTCGGCATCGAGCTCGACGACGACGACGTCGACACCGCCGGTGGCCTGCTCACCAAGGAGCTCGGACACCTGGCGGTCTCCGGCGACACCGTCACCGTGTCCGGGGTCGTCCTGACCGCCGACCGGGTCGAGGGCAAGCGCCGCCACCTCATCACCGTGCTCGCCGAGCGCACCCATGCCCTGGCCGACGTCGAGGACGCCTTCGACGACGCCGAACCCACCACGACGGGAACCACGCACGCATGACCGACACCGACACCACCCAGGCCGGCTCGGACAAGCCCTACCGCGCGGGCTTCGTCTCGTTCGTCGGCCGCCCGAACGTCGGCAAGTCGACGCTGACCAACGCCCTGGTGGGCGAGAAGGTCGCCATCACCTCGTCCAAGCCGCAGACCACCCGGCGCGCCATCCGCGGGATCGTGCACCGGCCCGACGGCCAGGTGATCATCGTCGACACCCCGGGCGTGCACCGTCCGCGCACCCTGCTCGGCGAACGGCTCAACGACCTCGTGCAGTCCACCCTCGGCGACGTCGACGTGATCGGGTTCTGCGTGCCGGCGAACGAGCCCGTCGGTCCCGGTGACCGGTTCATCAACGACACGCTCGACCAGTACCCGCGCGCCAAGAAGATCGCGATCGTCACGAAGATCGACAGCGCCTCCAAGGACCGCGTCGGTGAGCAGCTGCTGGCCGTCTCGAAGCTCCGCGACTGGGACGCTGTGGTGCCGACCTCGGGCACCCGGGGCATGCAGCTCGAAGACCTGCTCGGCGTCGTCACGAGCCTGCTGCCCGAGTCGCCGCAGCTGTACGACTCGAGCGCCGTGACCGAGGAGACCGACGAGGAGCGCATCGGGGAGCTCATCCGCGAAGCCGCGCTCGAGGGCGTCCGCGACGAGCTGCCGCACTCGCTCGCCGTGGTCATCGAGGACATCGTCGAGCCCGACGCCGACGAGGACGCCGACGGCCCCCTGCGCATCTTCGCGAACCTGTTCGTCGAGCGGGACAGCCAGAAGGCGATCGTCATCGGACACAAGGGCGAGCGCCTGAAGGACGTCGGTTCGCGGGCCCGCGTCGAGATCGAGTCGCTGCTCGGCGGCCGGCACGTCTACCTGAACATCCGCGTGAAGGTGGCCAAGGAGTGGCAGCGTGACCCGAAGCAGCTCGGACGCCTCGGTTTCTGACCGTCCGCCGTTCGCACCCCGGGTCATCCGGGCGAGGGACGCGGGGACGAGCGGCCCGCCGTACCGTGGACGGGTGTTCCGTCCCATGCTGCGCGCGCAGGTCATCACCGACCTGCTGATCGCCGTGCTGCTCGGCGGCCTCGTGCTGGTCGCCAGCGGGCGCGGGATCGACGGGCCGTTGTCCGTGGTCACCGTCGTCGGGATGACCGCCGCCCTGGCACTCCGGCGCCTGTCACCCGGTCTCGCCCTGGCCGTGGCGTGGGTGTTCGCGGTCTTCGAGATGGTCACCCTGCAGGTGCCGGACGTGTCGAACGCGTTCATCGCCGGCGTCATGTACACGACGAGTGCGTACGGCAGCCGCCGTGTGCGGCTGGCCGGGCTCGTGTCGGCGATCGTCGGGTCCGTCGCCGCGGCGGCGTACATGGGCTTCGACGACTACCAGAACCGGCTCACCTACGAGACCGCCTCCACGCCGCTGCAGGAGTCCCTGCAGGTCACGCTCTCGTTCTTCGCCGTCGTCCTGCTCCTCCTGCTCCTGCCGTGGCTCGCCGGACTCGTGGTCCGGACCCGTCGCTCGGCGAGCATGAGTCGCGAGGCCCAGCTGCTCGCCGAACGTGACGCCGCGCGGGCCGACCGGGCCGTCGCGGTCGAGCAGGAGCGCGTGCGGATCGCCCGCGACATGCACGACATCGTCGCGCACTCGCTCGCGGTGGTCATCGCGCAGTCCGACGGCGCCCGGTACGCCCTGAAGGCCGACCCCGCGGTGGCCGACCAGGCCCTCAGCACCATCTCGGCCACGGCCCGGCGCGCACTCGGCGACGTGCGCGAACTCCTCGGCGCGCTCCGGCACGAGCAGGGGACCGCGCCGACGCCCGAGATCGACGACATCGACCGGCTCGTCGACGAGATGCGGCAGCTCGGGCTCGATGTGCGCGTGGAGCGCGAGGGCGATCCCGCGGGGCTGCCGACCACCACGCAGCTCGCGGTCTACCGGATCGTGCAGGAGAGCCTGACGAACGCGTACAAGCACGGAGAGCCCGGCAGCCCGGTGCGTGCCGCCCTGACCTACCGGCCGGACACGGTCGAGATCGCCGTCGTGAACCGCCGTGCCGATGACGGTGTCCGCGGCCCCGGCACGGGCCACGGCCTGGTCGGCATGCGCGAGCGCGCCGTGATGACCGGCGGCACCATGACCGCCGGGGCCCGAGGGGACGACTTCGCGGTCGCCGTCCGGATGCCGACCGTCCCGGCCAGCGGGCAGATGCCCCGGGGCCGGATCACCCCGACCGAGCAGGAGCGCACCGCCCGATGACCACGATCCCGACCGACGAGCACTCAATCCGCGTCGCCCTCGTCGACGACCAGGCGCTGTTCCGCACCGGCATCCGGATGCTCATCGACTCGCAGCCCGACCTGCGGTTCGTCGGCGAGGCGGGCGACGGTGCCGAGGGGGTCGAACTCGTCCGACGCACCCGTCCCGACGTGGTGCTGATGGACGTCCGGATGCCCGTGATGGACGGCATCACGGCGACCGGTCACATCGTCGAGCAGTCGGGCACCGACGGCGCGAAGGTCCTCGTGCTGACCACGTTCGACTTCGACGAGGCCGCCGCCAAGGCCATCCGCGCAGGCGCGAGCGGGTTCGTGCTCAAGGACGCCGACCCCGAGTTCCTGCTCGCGGCGGTCCGGACCGTGCACGCCGGCACCGCGGTGTTCGCCGCGTCGGCCACGCGGGAGCTCCTGCGCCGGTACGACGACTCGGTCGGCCGCGCCGCCGCCGTCCCCGCGGCCTTCGCCGACCTCACCCCGCGTGAGCGCGAGATCTTCGACCTGGCCGCCCGGGGGTTCAGCAACAGCGAGATCGCCCAGCACGAGTACGTCAGTGAGGCGACCGTGAAGACGCACATCTCGCGGGTCCTGACGAAGCTCGAACTCCGCGACCGGGTGCGGCTCGTCGTCTTCGCCCACGAACACGGGCTCGTCACCAAGGCCGACTGAGGCCGGGTCATCCGCGGGGATGACCCCTCCACAGGCAACCGAGCCGAGCGGACGATCCACAGGAGCCGACCGGGCGACGCGGGACAGGACCGCTGACCGTCATCGTGGATGCATGACCACGAGCCACGCCCCGATCATCCGCCTCGACCACGTGTCCAAGCACTACGGCGACGACGCCCGACGTGTGACCGCGCTCGACGACGTCAGCGTCGACATCGGCGCGGGGGAGTTCACCGCGGTGATGGGCCCGTCGGGGTCCGGCAAGTCGACGCTCATGCACGTCGCGGCCGGCCTCGACGCCGTGTCCACCGGTCGGATCCAGATCGACGGCGTCGACATCACGGCCCTGGGCGACAAGGACCTCACCGAGCTGCGTCGTCGTCGGCTGGGCTTCGTGTTCCAGTCGTTCAACCTCGTCCCGACGCTGGACGTCAGCGAGAACATCCGGCTGCCGTTCCTGCTCGGTGGGCACAAGCCCTCGCGTGAGGAGACCGCCTGGATCGACCGGCTGGTCGAGATGCTCGGGCTCGGCAACCGGCTGACCCATCGTCCGCACCAGCTCTCCGGCGGGCAGCAGCAGCGCGTCGCCATCGCACGGGCACTCGCTTCGCGGCCGGCGGTGGTCGTCGCCGACGAACCGACGGGCGCGCTCGACTCCCGCACGGGGCGCGACGTGCTCGCGATCCTCCGCGGTGCCGTCCAGGAGTGGGGCCAGAGCGTCGTCATGGTCACGCACGACCCGGTGGCGGCCGCGAACGCCGACCGGATCCTGTTCCTGGCCGACGGCCGGATCGTCGCCGACCGCCCCGCGATGGACGCCGGCGCGATCTCCACGACGATGCTCGGGATGGAGGCAGCAGCGTGAACGGCATCCGCTCCTTCGCCCCCACCGTCCTGGTCGCCGCCCTCGGCACCACGTTCGGTTCCGCCCTCGTCATCGCGCCGGGGATCGTGACCGAGGCGCTCCGAGCCGCCGGGGTCGCCGACCTCGGCCCGATCAAGGCGATCCTGTCGGTGGTCGGGTGGCTGTTCCTCGGCATCGCGCTCTACGTCGGCGCGATCGTCACCGCGAACACCTGCGCCACCCTGATCGCCGGACAGACCCGGATCATCGCCCTGCAGCGGCTGGTCGGCGCGACCGGTGCGACCCTGCGGGCGCGGATCACCCGCACCGGCCTGGTGGTCGGCGTGCTCGGCGGCGTCGTCGGTGCCGTGGTGGGGACCGCGCTCTCGGCCCTGTTCGTCATCGTCCTGCGGGGCAACGGGGTCCTGCCCGACGCCGAGTACACGTACGTGCCGTGGGAGCTCGTCCTGCCGGTCGTGGCCGTCGTCCTCGCCACCTGGGGTGCCTTCGCTGCCGGGTCGCGCCGCGTGCTCACCGTCACCCCGCTCGAAGCGCTGTCGTCGTCCGTCGAGCCGAGCCACGACGACGTCCGGTCCGGCACGGCCCGCAAGGTCTGGTCGATCGTGCTCATGGCCGGCGGTGCTGTGCTCATGCTGCTCGGGCTCGCGGTGAGCTCGCTGTCCCCGGTCGCGGTCCTGCCGGCGGCGCTCGGCGGGTTCGTGTCCTTCGCGGGGGTCGCCGTGGGGGCGACGATCGTGATGCCGCCCGTGCTGCAGCTCATCGGCCGCATCGGCTCGCACGACCCCGTCGTCCTGCTCGCCGGACGGAACGCGATGCGGGCGCCGGGGCGGTCCTCGCGGGCGACCATCGGGCTCGTCATCGGCGTCACCCTGCTCGTCACCTTCGCGGTCGCGCTCGGCATCATGCAGCACGTGCTCGAGACCGAGATGCGCGCCATGAGCGCCGGGAGCGCCACCCCCGAGATGATCGAGGCGCAGCGGGACCTCTTCGTGCAGATCAACGCCGTCGTCAGCGTGATCGTCGGGTTCTCCGCCGTGATCGCCGCCGTCGGGGTCGTCAACGCCCTGGCGCTCGGGGTGCTCCAGCGTCGACGCGAACTCGGGCTGCTTCGGGTGCTCGGCCTGACCGGTGCGCAGGTCCGACGGATGATCGTGACCGAGGCCGTGCAGATGGTCGTCGCGGCCGTCGTCGCGGGGCTCGCACTCGGCACGCTGTACGGCTGGGTCGGCGGGCAGACGCTCCTCGGCTCGCTCGGGACGCCCGTGGCACCGGTGCTGCCGCCGCTGACCATCGGCATCGTGGTGATCGGCGCGCTGGTCCTGGCGGTCGTCGCCACCATCGCGCCGGTGCGGCGCGCGATGCGCGTCCCGCCGACCGAGGCCCTCGCGGTCGACTGACCCGTCGCCCTGGTCACGCCATGCGACGACACGGGAGGCCCGGTGCCAGCTGGCACCGGGCCTCCCGTCCGTCGTGGGGTCGCGCCGACGTGCCCTGCCCGGCCCCGCCACGCCGCTCACGTCCGCCGAGGTGTCACGAACCGTCGTCTGGACGCGGCCCGGGCGACACAACGTGACCACTCGGTGACCGGCCCGCGGCAGGTCTCGACCACTCGGCACCCCGTTCGGAAGCAGCGGGCAGTCCCACGTCACACGCTTGCGCCCGCCCGCTGCTCCGGTGCTACCGTGGGTCCCGATGTACTCGGCACTCCTCCTCCTTCGCTGCCGCGACGAGGCCTGACACTCCGGCCCACCTCGTCGCGGAGTCCGTCGTGGCCGCACCACAACAGCTCACGAACACGCGACGAAAGCGAAGAACGATGCAGAACACCCAGCAGCCCTCCGGGATGCCGATCCACAAGTACGTCCCGTTCCACGAGCAGATCAGCGTCGACCTGCCGGACCGGACCTGGCCCACGAAGCGCATCGACAAGGCACCGCGCTGGTGTGCGGTCGACCTGCGTGACGGCAACCAGGCCCTCATCGACCCGATGGACGCCGAGCGCAAGCGGGCGATGTTCGACCTCCTCGTCCGGATGGGCTACAAGGAGATCGAGGTCGGGTTCCCGAGCGCCTCGCAGACCGACTTCGACTTCGTCCGGTCGCTGATCGACGAGGGCGCGATCCCCGACGACGTCACCATCCAGGTGCTGACCCAGGCGCGCGAACACCTCATCCAGCGCACCTACGAGGCGATCGACGGCGCGAAGCAGGCCATCGTCCACCTGTACAACTCGACGAGCATCGTGCAGCGCGAGGTCGTCTTCCGCACCGACGTGCAGGGCGTGGTGGACATCGCGGTCACCGGTGCGAAGCTCTGCAAGGCGGCCGAAGCCACGCTGCAGCACGACACGACGATCTACTACGAGTACTCGCCGGAGTCCTACACGGGCACCGAACTCGAGGTCGCACTGGAGATCTGCAACGCCGTCCTCGAGGTCTTCGAGCCGACGCCCGAGCGCAAGGTCATCATCAACCTGCCCGCGACCGTCGAGATGGCCACGCCGAACGTCTACGCCGACTCGATCGAGTGGATGTCCCGCCGCCTCGCCCACCGCGAGGACGTCATCCTGTCGCTGCACCCGCACAACGACCGCGGCACCGCGGTGGCGGCCGCCGAGCTCGGCTACATGGCCGGCGCCGACCGCATCGAGGGCTGCCTGTTCGGCAACGGTGAGCGCACCGGCAACGTGGACCTGGTCGCCCTCGGCATGAACCTGTTCACGCAGGGCATCGACCCGGAGATCTCGTTCGCCGACATCGACCAGGTGAAGCGCACCGTCGAGTACTGCAACCAGCTGCCGGTGCCCGAGCGCCAGCCGTGGGCGGGCGACCTCGTGTACACGGCGTTCAGCGGCTCGCACCAGGACGCCATCAACAAGGGCTTCGAGGCGATGAAGGCCAAGGCCGCCGCCGCGGGCAAGGACATCGACGAGATCGAGTGGGCGGTGCCGTACCTGCCCGTCGACCCGAAGGACATCGGCCGGTCGTACGAGGCCGTCATCCGCGTCAACTCGCAGTCCGGCAAGGGCGGTGTGGCGTACCTGCTCAAGACCGACCACGCCCTCGACCTGCCCCGCAAGCTGCAGATCGAGTTCTCCGGCGTCGTGCAGCGGCACACCGACACCGAGGGCGGCGAGTTCTCGTCGCAGCGCATCTGGGACGTGTTCCAGGACGAGTACCTGCCCGCGTCGATCGACGACGAGAAGTGGGGCCGGTACGAGCTCACCAAGACCGCGACGTCGAGCGACTTCGAGGGCACGACCTCGCTGTCCGTGGCACTCCGGGTCGACGAGGGTGCGGTCACGGCCGAGGCCGTCGGCACCGGTCCCATCGACGCGTTCCTGAAGGTGCTCGCCGAGCAGGGCGTCCAGGTCACGCTGTACGACTACTCGGAGCACACGATGAGCGCCTCCGGTGACGCGAAGGCCGCGTCCTACGTCGAGCTCGACGTCGACGGCGTGCGTCTGTGGGGCGTCGGCATCGACGCCGACATCTCGACGGCGTCGCTCAAGGCGATCGTGTCCGCGGTGAACCGCGCGGTGCGCGCGGGTGCCGCGGCCGGCGCCGACGCGCCGGAGCTCGTCTCCGCCTGAGACGCGACCGGCCCAGGAGGCGCGGTGCGGGTCCGTCCCGCACCGCGCCTCCTGTCTGTGCCCGGTCTTTCCCCCGTCACGCGCGATGGCAGGTCGAATCGGGCGTACCTGGTCGTTTCTTCCGACCAGGTACGCCCGATTCCACTCGGTACCCCCGAGCCCCGCCCCGCACCGCACGCGGCTGTCGGCGGGGCGGGGGATACTGGGGGCATGCCGCTGTACCGGGACGAGTGCGTCGTGTTGCGCACCCACAAGCTCGGTGAAGCCGACCGCATCGTCACGATGCTCTCGCGGCAGCACGGCAAGATCCGTGCCGTGGCCAAGGGCGTGCGACGAACGGCGTCGAAGTTCGGCAGCCGGCTCGAACCGTTCATGGTCGTGGACGCCCAGTTCTACGAGGGCCGGTCGCTCGACATCGTCACCCAGGCGGAGTCCCTCGGCGCGTACGGGGCCCAGATCGTCGCCGACTACGGCGCGTACACCGCGGCCAGCGCCATGGTCGAGACCGCCGACCGACTGAGCGAGGCCGACGCCGGGCTGCAGCAGTACCTGTTGCTCGTCGGGGCGCTCCGCTCGTTGTCGCGCGGTGAGCACCAGTCCAGCGCGACCCTCGACTCCTACCTGCTCCGCGCGATGAGCATCGCGGGGTGGGCGCCCTCGTTCAGCGACTGTGCGGTGACGGGGGAGCCCGGCCCGCACTCGGCGTTCGTGGTGCAGCTCGGCGGTGTCGTCGCCGACCGTGCGGCACCCCCGGGCACGCCGCGGCTCGACCCGGCGACGCTCGGTGTGCTCGGATCCCTGCTCGCCGGCGACTGGGCGACGGTCGACGCCACGGATGAGCGGACGCGTTCGCGGGCCTCCGGCGTGGTCGCGGCCTACGCCCAGTGGCACCTGGAACGATCGCTCAGGTCCCTGCCGCACGTCGACCGCTCCGAACACCCGATGCCGGTGCCGCAGACCCACGGCGGACCCGAGGCGACAGCACGTGCAGTGGCCTCGACCCCGGCACCCGCCGTGCCCGAGCCCGACCCTGATCCCGCTGTCGAAGGAGCCCCCACCGCATGAGCCCCCGCCGCCCCGACGACGTCGAACCGTTCCGCCCGATCGACTGGACCGGCGAGACGCCCCCGGCGATCCCGGCCCGGTTCGTGCCGGAGCACGTGGCCATCGTCATGGACGGCAACGGCCGGTGGGCGAACGGCCGCGGCCTGACCCGGATCGAGGGGCACAAGGCGGGCGAGGCCTCACTGCTCGACGTCGTCGCCGGGGCGATCCAGATCGGCGTCGGGCACGTGTCGGCGTACGCGTTCTCGACCGAGAACTGGAAGCGCTCCCCGGAAGAGGTCCGGTTCCTGATGGGCTTCAACCGCGACGTCATCCGCCGTCGCCGTGACCAGCTGCACCAGTGGGGCGTCAAGGTGCGGTGGGCCGGCCGGCGTCCGCGGCTGTGGCGGAGCGTCATCGACGAGCTCGAGACCGCCGAGCGGATGACGGCGGGCAACGACGTCCTCACGCTGACGATGTGCGTGAACTACGGCGGCCGGAACGAGATCGTCGACGCCGTGCGGGGCATGGCCGAGGACGTCGCAGCCGGTCGCCTGAAGCCGAGCCAGGTCACCGAGAAGGCCCTGGCGAAGCGGCTGTACGTGCCCGAGATGCCCGACGTCGACCTGTTCCTCCGGAGCTCGGGGGAGCAGCGCACGAGCAACTTCCTGCTGTGGCAGTCCGCCTACGCCGAGATGGTGTTCCTCGACCGGCTCTGGCCGGACTTCCGTCGCACCGACCTGTGGGGTGCGATCGAGGAGTACGCCAGCCGCGACCGACGCTACGGCGGCGCGGTCGACACCCCGACGGCCTAGCCCGAGCCCCAGCCCAAGCCCGAGCCCGAGC
>NZ_QKSU01000022.1:0-11630 GCF_003234665.1 Curtobacterium sp. MCLR17_059
CTCGTGGATGACGTACACGCGCGGAGTGCTCACGCCCCCCCCGAGAAGCAACGCCACGTCACACACTTGGGCACGTGCGGTATACCGTGCCTAGGGTGGGGGCGTGAGCACTCCGCGCGTGTACGTCATCCACGAGAACCCCGAGTGGTTCCCCCCGCTCGCCGCCGCCTTCGAGGCCGAGGGCGTCCCGGTCGAGGAGATCCTGCTGACCGAGGGGCAGATCGACCTCGCGGCCGAGCCGGCCCCCGGCGTCTACTGGAGCCGCATGTCCGCCAGCTCCCACACCCGCGGCCACGAGCACAGCAAGGAGTACACCCGGGCGATCCTCGGCTGGCTCGAGCGTGCCGGCCGCCAGGTCGTCGGCGGCAGCCACGTGCTCGAGCTCGAGGTGTCGAAGGTCGCCCAGCACGGGCTCCTGCAGCAGGCCGGGTTCGACGTGCCCCGCACGACCGCCGTGTTCGGCACGACGACCCTCAAGGACGCCGCCCGCGCCTTCACCGACGGGCAGGACGTCCCCTTCATCACGAAGCACAACCAGGGCGGCAAGGGCCTGGGCGTGCGGCGGTTCGACTCGCTCGCCGAGTTCGACGCCTACGTCGACAGCCCCGAGTTCGAGGCCCCGGTCGACGGCATCACCCTGCTGCAGGAGTACCTGACGGCCCGCGAGCCCTTCATCACCCGCGTCGAGTTCGTCGGCGGCGAGTTCGTGTACGCGGTCCGCGTCGACACCAGCGCCGGCAGCTTCGAGCTCTGCCCCGCCGACGCGTGCGAGGTGCCGCAGGTCATCGCGGGTGCCGTCTGCGACGTGCCCGGCACCGAGACCGTCGGCGCGCCCCCGGCGTTCGCCGTCCGGACCGAGATCACCGCCGAGCACCCGCTGGTCCAGCAGCTCCGCACGTTCCTCGCCGACCAGCGCATCACCATCGCGGGCGTCGAATTCATGGAGACGACGGACGGCCGCACCGTCGTCTACGACATCAACACGAACACGAACTACAACCCCGCGGTCGAGGAGTCCGCGCCGGCCTCCGGCCCGCGCTCCATCGCGAAGTACCTCGGTGGGCTGCTGGAGACGCAGTACGCGGCGCAACTGACGGCCTGAGAACACAAGAACCACCGGACAGGAGGCCCGTGGCGGGCCCGCCACGGGCCTCCCGTCCGTTCCGACGCCCCTTCCGGGCGAACCCCACCTCCCCAAGGAACTCACCCCGTGCGATTCGGATACTGGACCCCGCTCTTCGGCGGCTGGCTGCGCAACGTCGACAACGAGAACATGCCGGTCACCTTCGACTACGTGAAGCGCCTGGCGCAGCGCGCCGAGCGGATCGGCTTCGACCTGACGCTCGTGCCGGAGCTCAACCTCAACGACATCAAGGGCACGGCGGCACCCTCGCTCGAGGCCTGGTCGCTCGCGGCGGCGATCGCGGCGACGACCGAGCGCCTGGAGATCATGGCGGCGATGCGTCCCGGGTACCACCTGCCCGCGGTGACGGCGAAGCAGGCGGCGACGATCGACGACATCTCGTGCGGCCGGTTCACCTTCAACGTCGTGAGCGCCTGGTGGGCGGAGGAGGCGAAGCAGTACGGCGGGATCTTCTCGGAGCACGACGACCGGTACAAGCGCACCGCGGAGTTCGTCGAGGTCATGAAGGGCCTGTGGCGCGAGACCCCGTACTCGTTCTCGGGCGAGTACTACGACATCGAGAACGCGCACCTCGAGCCGAAGCCCCGCGTGACGCCGCGCATCTACGCCGGTGGGGAGAGCGAGGCCGGCAAGGCCGCGATCACCGGGTACGCCGATGCCTACGTCACGCACGGCGGCACGGTCGAGGAGCTCCGCGCGAAGATCGACGAGATGAAGCAGCGCCGCGTCGACGCCGGTCTGCCGCCGTTCGAGGCGTTCGGCATGGCCGCGTACGTCATCGTGCGCGAGACCGAGGAGGAGGCGCAGGCCGAGCTCGCCCGGATCACCGACGTGCAGCACGGCAAGGCGTACGAGTCGTACCAGGACTTCATCTCGAAGTCGCAGCTCGAGCACGTGCCCTCGCTCGAGGACTACTCGGTGTCGAACCGCGGCCTGCGCCCCGGGTTCGTGGGCACGCCGTCGCAGGTGGCCGACCGCATCCGGGAGTTCGAGGATGCCGGGCTCGACACGCTCCTGCTGCAGTTCTCGCCGCAGCTCGAGGAGATGGACCGGTTCGGCGAGCAGGTCATCCCGCTCGTCCGGCAGTCGGTCGGGGCGCAGTCCTGATGCGTGCCACGCCGACCAACGCCGAGGACGGCTGGGCGTTCGAGACCCGCCAGATCCGCGCCGGCTTCAAGGCCGACCCGGGGTGGGGCGCGAACGTGCCGCCGATCGCGCAGAGCGCCGCGTACGTCTACCCGTCGGGTGAGGACGCCGCCGCGCGCTTCATGCTCGACGCTCCCGGCCACACCTACACGCGGGTGAACAACCCGTCGGCGGCAGCCCTCGAACGCCGGATCGCCGACCTCGAGGGCGGGATCGGTGCGCTGGCGCTGGCGTCCGGGCAGGCGGCGACGTCGCTGGCCGTGCTCGGTGTCGCACGCGCCGGTGACCACGTGGTGTCGAGCGCCTCGCTGTACGGCGCGACCTACACGCTGTTCGCGTCGACCCTGCGGGACCTCGGCATCACCTTCACGTTCGTGCAGGACCCGACCGACCTGTCCGAGTGGGCGGCGGCGGTGCGCCCGGAGACGAAGGCGTTCTTCGGCGAGTCCATCCCGAACCCCCGCGGGGACGTCCTGGACTTCGCCGGGGTGGCCGGGGTCGCACACGAGGCCGGTGTGCCGCTCATCGTCGACAACACCATCGCGACGCCGTACCTGGTGCGCCCGATCGAGCACGGCGCCGACATCGTCGTGCACTCCGCGACGAAGTACCTGGCCGGACACGGCAGCGCCATCGCCGGGCTCATCGTCGACAGCGGGAACTTCGACTGGGCCGCGCACGCCGACGCCTACCCGCAGCTGGCCTCGACCGAGCAGTCCGGGTTCGCGAACACGAACTTCGCCGAGAAGTTCGGGCGGCGGGCGTTCATCCAGCGCACCCGCTCGAAGCTGTCCGCCGACCTCGGGCCCGCGATCGCACCGTTCAACGCGTTCCTGGTGCTGCAGGGCATCCAGACGCTGTCGCTCCGCATGGACCGGCACGTGTCGAACGCCGCCACCGTGGCGAGCTGGCTCGACGCACACGACCAGGTCGAGCACGTGCACTACGCCGGCCTGCCGGACTCGCCGTGGCACCACCTGCAGCAGCGCTACGTGCCGAAGGGGCCGTCGGCCGTGCTGTCGTTCGACCTGGCCGGTGGGGTCGCCGCGGGCCGACGGTTCGTGGCGGCGCTCGAGCTGTTCGACCACGTCTCGAACCTCGGTGACGTCCGTTCGCTCGTCGTGCACCCGGCATCGACCACCCACGTGCAGATGACCTCGGCCGAGCGAGCGGCCGCCGGCGTGGGGGACGGCCTGATCCGCCTGTCGATCGGCCTCGAGCACATCGACGACATCACCGCGGACCTGGCGCGGGGGTTCACGGCAGCCGCAGCGGGATAGGTTGGGCGCATGACCACGTTGGCCGCACCGACCCGCGTGCGGACGCGCGCCCCCGGCAAGATCAACGTGTTCCTGTCCGTCGGGGCGCTGCAGGACGACGGCTACCACGACGTCGCCACGGCGTACCAGGCGGTGTCCCTGTACGAGGACGTCACCGCCGAGGCCGCCGACGACTTCTCGGTCACCTTCACCGGGCCGATCGACACGAGCACCGTGCCGGTCGACGAGTCGAACCTGGCCATCCGTGCGGCCCGGCTCGTGGCCGACGCGGCCGGACACCGCGGCGGCGTGCGGCTGACCATCGACAAGCAGGTGCCCGTCGCCGGCGGCATGGGCGGTGGCTCCGCGGACGCCGCGGCGACCCTGCTCGCCGTCGACACGCTCTGGGGCACCGCGCTCGGTCGCGAAGAGCTGCTCCGGCTCGCCGCACAGCTCGGCGCCGACGTGCCGTTCGCCTTCGCCGGCGGCACCGCCGTCGGTACCGGCCGCGGTGACGAGCTGAGCCCGGCGCTGGCCAAGGGCGAGTTCCACTGGGTCCTCGCCCTGAGCGACGACGGGCTGAGCACCCCGGCCGTCTACCGTGCGCTCGACGAGCACCGTGAGCGGTACCGCGCCGACATCTCCCCGGCGCCGTCGCACCCGGTGGTCGAGGCGAACGTGCTGCAGGCTCTGCGCGCGGGCGACCCCGACCTGCTCGCCGACTGTGTGCACAACGACCTGCAGGCACCGGCCATGCGCTTGCAGCCCCGGCTCGCGGCGACGCTGGAGCTCGGCGAGAAGTCCGGTGCCCTGGCCGGCCTGGTGTCCGGCAGCGGACCGACCGTGGCGTTCCTGGTCGGTGACCGTGACGCCGCGCTCGAGCTGCAGGTCGAGCTCAGCGCCGCCGGGCTCGTCGCACTCCGCGCCACCGGCCCGGTGCACGGCGCACGCGTGGTGCACTGACCCGACGCCCCGGCGAAGCCGACGGCGGTTGGACCGCCACCGTCAGCGGTTGGACCACCACCGTCAGCGGCTGTACTTCCAGAGGATGACCGTGCCGGTGTGCCAGTAGCGCACGACGTGGAACCCCTCGGCCACGAGCGTGTCGGTGACCTGCGGGCGGATGTTCCGTGACTTGCCGCCGACGAACCACACGGTGTCGATGCCGGAGATCCGCTGGGGCACCGTCGTCGCGATGTCCCCGTTGACGTTCCAGAGCTGCCCGCGTTCGGCACCGGTCTCGGCGACGGCGAGGTCGCGCATCCCGGTGAAGGCCTCGGGGTAGGAGTCGGCGATGACCTGCGCGGTGGTGCCCGGGTGCTCCCAGACGCTGCCGAAGACGACGCCCTCGTTCTGGTCGGTGCGCCGGTCCCGCTCGCGCTCGATGATCGCCGCCGCGTTCGCCCAGTGCGAGTCCTGCTTCGCGTGGGGCAGCCGGACGATCGTGCTCGTCGGTGCCGACACGAGCAGCATCCCGACGACCGCGAGCGCCAGCCACCGCCGGGGTCGGATCGCCGTGATCGCCAGGCCGATGAGCAGCGCGACGAACGGCAGGCTCAGGCTGGCGTACTTCGGGGAGTACAGGTGCTCCCCGGCCGAAGTCGCGCCGACGAGCAGTGCGGTGGGCAGGATCGTCAGGGGGACGGCGACGCGCACGGCCTGCATCCGCAGCAGGTCACGGGCGGCGGGGGCAGGGCGTCGGGTGGCCCGGACGGCGAGCACGACGCCGACGATCATCAGCGCCCACCCGAGCACCGCGTACGGCCAGACAGCACCGAACCAGGCGGTCGCGACGACCTGGCGCACGGTGGCCCACCCGACGCCGGTGATCCAGCCGACCTGCTTGGCCTGCCCTGCCGCGAGGACGATGAACGGCGACACCACGAGCGCGGCCCCGACGGCGGCGACGCCCCAGCGCACGAACGCGGCGCGGTCGACCATCGGCGCGACCACCGGACCGCTGCGCTGCGAGAGCACGGCGTCGCGACGTGCGGCACGGTCGGCGACGGCGGTCCAGAGGAGCACGACCCCGTGCGCGACGACGGCCAGGGCCAGGTAGACGTTGAACAGCACGGCCACCACGGCGAGCAGGCCGTAGACGACCCACCACCGGGTCGCGTGGTGCCCGGTCCGGGTGCGCCGGACCGCGGTGATCCCCACGAGGGTCAGCGCGACGGCGAACGTCGTGACGGTGGCGTACGGGCGCCCCTCGGTGCCGGCCCAGGCGACGCGCGGCAGGACCAGGAACACGATCCCGGAGACGACGCCGAGCCGCACCCCGCCGAGACGACGGCCGAGGGCGACGACGAGGCCGGCGGAGACCCCGATGGCCAGCGCGCTCGGGAACCGCAGCGTGAACGGCGAGTACCCGACGAGCGTGAACCAGACGTGCATCACGGCGTAGTACAGGCCGTGGACGGCGTCGACGTTCTGCAGTTCGGCCCAGAGCGCCGGCCAGCTGCGCTGTGCGCTCGCGATGGTCGCGGCCTCGTCGTACCAGACCGACGGCACCCAGCTGAAGGCCGCCGCGACGACGACGCCGAGCGCGCCGACGGTGATCTCAGGGGTCCGTGCGAGGGCTCGGACAGCCGCCACGACGAGCCCCAGCGAGCGCGCGCGCACCGACGCGTCCGACGTCGTGCGTCGGACCGGGACGGTACCGGTGCGCGGGGAACTCACGCCCGCGACCGTACCGATCTGCTCTGGGGATCCGCCGCGTCCGGGCGCTGAACTCTCACATGCAGGAGTTCGGTGCGACGGGCCAGAATGACGGGATGGAACCCCTCGTCGCCCCCGCCGCCGCGCTCTCCCCGGGGCGGACGCAGCTCGGATCGCGGACCGCCGCGCTCGCCGACGTCGGGGTCACCGGGCTGCGACGCCTGGCCACATCGCGCATCCTCGTCGTCGGGGCCGGCGGGCTCGGTGCGCCGGTGGTCGCGTACCTCGCCGGGATCGGTCGGCTCACGGTGGTCGACCCCGACGTGGTCGACGCCTCGAACCTCGCCAGGCAGACGCTCTTCACCGCCGCGGACGTCGGCTCGCCGAAGGCGCAGGTCGCGGTCGCCCGGGCCGTCGCCGTCGACCCGGAACTCGACGCGGTCGCCGTGGTCGGGTCGTTCACGCCGGACCTGGTCGCCGGACACGACGTCGTGGTCGACGCCGCCGACTCGGTCGTGGTCACCCGGGCCGTCTCGGACGCCTGCGCCGCAGCGGGCGTGCCGTTCGTGTGGGGCACCGTGCTCGGCCACGACGGGCAGGTCAGCGTCTTCCGCGACGCCGGGCCGGACGGCGTCGACTTCCACGACCTGCACCCCGACGCGCTGCCCGACGAGGGCTCGTGCGCCCTCGACGGCGTGGTCCCCGCCCTGTGCGGTGCGGTCGGTGCGGTGATGGCAGGACAGGTCTTCGCGTTGGTCACCGGCAGCGGCGACCCGCTGCTCGGACGCGTGCTGACCGTCGACGCCCGCCGGTGGCGCTGGACGGAGAGCCCCGTCCGTCGCGGACCCGCCTCGCGTCGACCGGCACCTGCTGGTGCCTCCGCGACGCCGCGCATCGCGCCGTCCGCCCTGGCCGCCAGGGTGGCGGACCCGTCGGACCCGCTGGTCGTCGTCGACGTCCGGACCGACGAGGAACGGGCGGCCGGCGTGGTCGCCGGTGCCGTCACCGACGACACCGGTGTGGACGAGGTCGTCGTCTACTGCGCGCGCGGACCCCGTGCGGACGCGTGGGCGGCGCGGCAACCGGCCGGGAGGCGCGTGACGGTCCTCGACGGCGGCTTCGAGGCCTGGCGTCGCGAGGGGCTGCCCGTGGCGATCGAGCACCGGTCCTGACCCAGCCCGGTCACCCCCACCGCCCCTGCCGCCGCATCCGCGGATAGGATCGGTGGATCATGACGCAACTGCGGGTACGGGACGCTGCGGCCTTCCTCGGGATCAGTGACGACACCGTTCGTCGGCTCGTCGACGGCGGCACCTTCACCCGTGCCACGGACGACGCGGGGCGAGCCGTGGTCGACGGTCGCGAGGTAGCTGCCTACGCACGGGAACGCAGCTCCGAGCTGACCGACCCGGGGTCCGCGGTGAAGAGCTCGGCGCGCAACCGCTTCGTCGGGATCGTCACCGACCTGGTCGTCGACACCGTGATGGCGCAGGTCGAGCTGCAGTGCGGCCCGCACCGTGTGGTGTCCCTGATGAGTGCCGAGGCCGTCCGTGACCTCGGGCTCGAGGTCGGGTCCGTCGCGGTGGCGTCCGTCAAGGCCACGATGGTCGCGGTCGAGGCACCCGCCCGGCACGAGGACGAACGATGAGCCGCCTCCGGCCGTTCGCGGCGCTGGCCCTCGCCGCCACCGTCGCCCTCGGACTCGCTGCGTGCACGGCTCCGGACGCGGGGTCGGGGGCATCGGCTCCGGCGGGCTCCGACACCGAGGGGCCGACCGGTTCGATCACCGTGTTCGCGGCGGCGTCCCTGCAGCAGACCTTCACGACCCTGGGCAAGCAGTTCGAGACCGCGAACCCCGGCGCCTCGATCCGGTTCTCGTTCGCCGGCTCGAGCGACCTCGTCACCCAGATCCAGAACGGTGCCCCCGCCGACGTGTTCGCGTCCGCCGACGATGCGAACATGGCGAAGCTGGCGTCGACCGACCTGGCGAGCGGTTCGCCGCGGGACTTCGCGACGAACGTCCTCGAGATCGCCGTCGCACCGGGCAACCCGAAGGGCATCACGGACCTCGACGACCTGACGGCTCCGGGCGTCCAGCTCGTCACGTGCGCCGCCCCGGTGCCGTGCGGTGCCGCGACGGCGGAGGTCGAGTCCGCATCGGGCGTCGATCTCGAGCCGGTCAGCGAGGAGCAGTCCGTGACCGACGTGCTCGGCAAGGTCGAGTCCGGTCAGGCCGACGCCGGACTCGTCTACGTGACGGACGTCCGAGGAGCCGGCGGGAAGGTCGACGGCGTCCCGTTCGACGAGTCGGGCAAGGCCGTCAACACGTACCCGATCGGCGTGCTCCGGGAATCCGAGGACCCGGAGCTCGCGCGGGCGTTCTCGGAGTACGTCCGCTCCGCCGCCGGGCAGCGCGTGCTCGCCTCCGCGGGCTTCGGGAAGCCCTGACCCGTGGCTCCCCGCGCTGACGGACGGCCGCCGGTCGCATGGTGGCTCCCGCTGCCCGCGGTGCTCGGCGGGCTGTTCGTCGTCGTGCCGGTGCTCGCGATGCTCGGCCGGGTGGACTGGTCGTCGTTCGTCGGGCTCGTGACCTCCACCGCGTCACTGACCGCGCTCGGGCTCAGCCTCGGCACGGCGCTCGCGGCCACCGGCGTCGCGTTCGTCCTCGGGTACCCGCTCGCCGTGCTGTTCGCGCGGTCACGGTCGCGCTGGGTCGGCGTCGCTCGTGCCGTCGTGCTCCTGCCGCTCGTGCTGCCGCCGGTGGTCGGCGGTCTCGCGCTGCTCGCTGCCTTCGGTCGGCTCGGGGTGGTCGGGGCGTTCCTCGACGACCACGGCCTGCACATCGCCTTCACCACGACGGCGGTCGTCATCGCGCAGACCTTCGTCGCGATGCCGTTCCTGGTGTCCTCGGTCGAGGGTGCGCTCCGCGTCGAGGGCGACCGCTACGAACGGGTCGCGGCGACCCTGGGTGCCGGACCGACCCGGACGTTCCTGACCGTCACGACGCCGCGGGTCCTGCCCGGCATCGTCTCGGGGCTCGTGCTCTGCTTCGCCCGGGCGCTCGGCGAGTTCGGTGCCACCCTGACCTTCGCCGGCAGCCTGCAGGGGGTCACCCGGACCCTGCCGCTCGAGGTCTACCTGCAGCGCGAGGTCGACCCGGACACCGCGGTGGCCCTGGCGGTCGTGCTCGTCGTGGTGGCCGTCGTCGTCATCGGGGCCTCGTCGTTCCGCACCCGCGGAGCCCTGGCGTGACGGCCGAGGGTGCGGTGGGCGTCCGGGCGCACGTCGTCGTCGGGTCGCGGGACGTCGACGTCGCGATCGAGGTCCGCGCGGGGGAGTGCCTGGCCGTCATCGGGCCGAACGGTGCGGGCAAGTCGACGGTGCTCGAGGCCCTGGCCGGGCTGCTGTCGATCAACGCCGGCCGGATCGAACTCGACGGGGTGCACGTCTCGAGCCCGCGGCACACCGTCCCCGCGCACCGTCGCCGGACCGGGCTCGTCGCGCAGCGGTCCGACCTGTTCCCGTTCCTCGACGTCGTCGGGAACGTCGCCTTCGGACCCCGTGCGGCCGGAACCGGTCGCGCCGCGTCCCGGGAACGTGCCCGTGACGCGCTCGACGCCGTCGGGGTCGCCGACCTGGCCACGCGCGACCCACACACGCTCTCCGGTGGACAGGCGCAACGCGTCGCGATCGCCCGCGCGCTCGCCACCGACCCGGCGGTGCTGCTGCTCGACGAACCGACCTCGGCGCTCGACGTCGGCGCGCAGGACGAGGTCCGCGCGGCACTCCGGACCGCCGTCGCCGGCCGGCCCGCGGTCCTCGTCACCCACGACCCGGTCGAGGTCGTCGCCCTGGCCGACCGCGTCGTCGTGCTCGAGGGCGGACGGGTGGTCGAGCAGGGCACCCCCGCGGCCGTCCTCGGCCGTCCGACGAGTGCGTTCGCCGCGACGTTCTCCGGACTCGCGCTGGTGCACGGGACCGCCACCGGGGGTGGGATCGCGATCGACGGCGGGGGCGAGCTGGCGTCGGGGGCGCACGCCGTGCCTCCCGGCCGGCCCGCCCTGGCCGCCTTCCACCCGACGGCCGCCGTGCTGACGCGGGACGGTGCCGGAGCCGCGCGCACCGTCTCGTCGCTCGAACCGCGCGACGGACTGGTGCGGGTGCGGGCCGGTGACCTGGTGGCGGACCTGACGCTCGCGCGGCTGACCGCGCTCGGGATCGCCCCCGGCGACGCGGTGCGCATCGACGTCCCCGCAGCCGAGGTGGCGGTCTACGCGCCCCGCGGTTGAGACAATGGTCCGATGACCTCCTGGTTCCCCAAGGTGTGGCCCGTGGCCACGCCGATCCTGGCGGCCGTCGTGCTCGCGTTCTCGTACGGCCGCTACGGGCTCGGCACCGCCGTGGTGGTCGTCGTCGCGGTCGTGCTCGCGGTCACGGTGCTCGCAGCCGTCCACCACGCCGAGGTCGTCGCGCACCGCGTGGGGGAACCCTTCGGCTCGCTCGTGCTGGCCGTCGCCGTGACGATCATCGAGGTCGCCCTCATCATCTCGCTGTCGAGCTCGGGCGGTGCGCAGGCCGAGACCCTGGCGCGCGACACGGTGTTCTCGGCGGTGATGATCACGATGAACGGGCTGGTCGGCCTCGCGATCCTGATCGGCACCCTGCGGCACAACACCGTGCGCTTCAACCAGGAGGGCGCGAGCGCCGCGACCATGACGGTGGCCGCGCTCGCCGTGCTGACCCTGGTGCTGCCGACGTTCACCACCGGCACCGACGACGCCTCCTTCACGGGGACGCAGCTGGTGTTCGTCGCGATCGCGTCACTGGTGCTCTACGGGCTGTTCGTCGTCACGCAGACCGTGGCGCACCGCGACTTCTTCCTGCCGGTCAACCGTGCGGGCGGGGTCCTCGTCGAGTCTGAGGACGCCCACGCCGCCCGCCCGTCGGGACGCACCACGATGGTGTCGCTCGGGCTGCTCGTCGTCGCGCTCGTCGCCGTGGTCGGGCTCGCCAAGGTGGAGTCGCCCGCGATCGAGGCCGGGGTCGCCGCGGTCGGGTTCCCGCCGTCGTTCGTCGGTGTCGTGATCGCGCTGCTCATCCTGCTGCCGGAGGGCATCGCGGCGTCGAAGGCCGCCGCACGGAACCGGATCCAGACGAGCCTGAACCTGGCGATGGGGTCCGCGATGGCGTCGATCGGTCTGACGATCCCGTCGATCGCGGTCGCGTCGCTGTTCATGCCGGGGACGCTGCTGCTCGGGCTCGGGCCGTCGCAGATCGTGTTGCTCGCGCTGACGATCGTCGCGGCGGTGCTCACCGTGCTGCCCGGTCGTGCCACGCGGCTGCAGGGTGGGGTGCACCTGGTGATCTTCGCCGCGTTCATCGTGCTGTCCGTCTCGCCGTAGGGCGGGGTCTGTCTCTTATAC
>NZ_QKSU01000023.1:0-10232 GCF_003234665.1 Curtobacterium sp. MCLR17_059
GGAGATGTGTATAAGAGACAGGTCACGTCCCGTCGGCCGGACCCCGGCCAGCCGACGATCCGCGACCACTCGAGGCCCCACAGACGGAACGTCCTGACCACCCACGGACCCCCGAAGTCGCACCAACTGCCGCTCGCAGCCCCGCCGCACGACAGTTCGTGCGACCTCGGCGAAACGCACGCGGCGCGTCGTGCGACCTCGTACGCAGGGCCAGGAGGCCAGCCCCGCGTCCGCCGCGTCCCACGCCCCCGCCGACCGGTCACGACTCACCGCCCGCCTCACCCCGCGCGGTCACGTCCCGTCGGCCGAACCCCGGCCAACCGACGCCCTGCGACCACTCGACGCCCCACAGACGGTACGTCCTGACCACCCACGGACCGCCGAAGTCGCACCAACTGCCGCTCGCAGCCCCGCCGCACGACAGTTCGTGCGACCTCGGTGAAGCGCACCCGGCGCGTCGTGCGACCGAGACGATCTGGCGCACCCGCCAACTGCCGCGCGAGCCGCGCGCGAAGAGCCCTAGGACGCCTCGGCGTCGGCGCGCAACCGCATCCGCTGCCCGTCGATGTCGACGAGCTGCCGCTGGATCTCGGCGCGGCGCTCGGCCTGCTCGTGCGGGTCGGCGCGCTGCAGCTGCCCGAGCAACGAGGCCTTGCGGGCGAGCAGGTCGCGCTCGACGAGGGCCACGACGATGCTCCGGCAGTAGGCCGCCAGGTCCTCCGCGTTGCGCGCGGGGATGGGTGCGAGGGCGAGTTCGTGCGTCAGGGTGCGGAGGGGCGCCGGCACGTCGGCGAGCAGCCGGTCGAGCCAGTCCCCCGCGCCGATGACGTCGACGTTGGCGACCACGGCGTCCCGCACCGCGGCGAGCATCGGCGTCGAGAACGTGGCCGACGCGGCGAGCCCGAGCATCGGTGCGCCGACGGACGTGGGCTGCTGCACCATCGCCATCACGGCGTCGCGCTCCATGCGGCTGATCGGGTCGTTCGGCAGCGAGCGGATGCCGGCGACGGGCTCGTCGGGGGTGTCGGCCCCGTCGGTGTCGTTCCCGTTGCGGCCGTCGCGCCCGGCGCCTGCGGACCGGTCGTCCTGCCCGGCAGAGCCCGCACGGCGCCTGGCCGTCTCGACCGACCGACGGACCTCGGGGATCTCCATGCCCAGCCAGCCGGCGAGTTCGCGGACGTAGCCCTGGGTCAGCGAGCGGTCGCGGATGCCGGCGAGCACGGGCGCGGCCGCACGCAGGGCACCGACGCGCCCCTCGACGGTCTCGAGGTCGTGGCCGTCGAGCGTGCGGCGGATCATGAACTCGAACATCGGGCGCTTGTTCGTGACCAGGCGGCGGATGGCGTCGTCGCCGCGGGCGAGCCGGAGGTCGCACGGGTCGAGCCCGCCGGGTGCCACGGCGACGTAGGTCTGCGCCGCGAAGCGCTGTTCCTCCGCGAACGCACGAGAGGCGGCACGCTGCCCGGCCTCGTCGGGGTCGAACGTGAAGACGACCTCGCCGTTGGCGTTCGGGTCGGCGCCGGCCAGGTCACCGAGCATCGGGCGCAGCACCTTGATGTGGTCGACGCCGAACGACGTGCCGCAGGTGGCGACCGCGGTCGTGACGCCCGCGACGTGACACGCCATCACGTCGGTGTAGCCCTCGACGATGACGACCTGCTTCTGCTTCGAGATGTCGCGGCGGGCCAGGTCGAGCCCGTAGAGCACCTGGCTCTTGTGGTAGATCGGGGTCTCGGGCGTGTTGAGGTACTTGGGACCCTTGTCGTCCTCGAGCAGGCGGCGCGCCCCGAACCCGATGGTCGCCCCGGTCACGTCGCGGATCGGCCACATCAGCCGCCCGCGGAACCGGTCGTACGGCGAGCGGTCGCCCTGGCTGACGAGGCCGGCGGACACGAGTTCCTCCATCGTGAAGCCGCGCCCGCGCAGGTGGTCCTTGAGCATGTCGTAGGACTTCGGGGCGAAGCCGACGCCGAAGTGCTGGGCGGCCGAGGGGTCGAACCCGCGCTCCCCCAGGAACCGGCGGGCGGGGTCGGCGGCGGCCGTCGTGAGCTGCCCCGTGAAGTACTCGAGCGCGGCTTCGTTCGCCGCGATCAGCCGGGCACGGGTGTTGTAGTCGGTGCGCGGCCCGTCGCCCTCTTCGTAGTGCAGGGTGAAGCCGATCTTCGCGGCCATGCGCTCGACGGCCTCGGCGAAGGTGGTGTGGTCCTGCGCCATGATGAAGCTGAAGACGTCGCCGTCCTCGCCGCAGCCGAAGCAGTGGTAGCGGCCGACCTGGGGCCGGACGTGGAACGACGGGGAGCGCTCGTCGTGGAAGGGGCACAGGCCCTTCATCGACCCGACGCCCGCGTGCTTCAGCGTGACGTAGTCGCCCACGACGTCGGCGATGTTGACACGCGAGCGGACCTCGTCGATGTCGTTCCGCGCGATCCTGCCAGCCACCCCTCGATCCTAGTTCGTGGGACCGACGTCGGCGGACCGGTCAGACGGCGATGTGGACCGGGTCACGGTCACCCACCACCAAACGTCGGTGCCAGGCGAGTGCGCCCTGGTCGGTCAGGCTCGCGACCTGGTCGACGACGGCGCGCAGTCGGCCGGCGTCGTCGTCCGCGGCGTGCCAGTCGGCGGCGAAGCCCGGCTCGAGGTCGGACGCACCGGTCGCCGCCAGCGCGTCGAGCAGTTCGGTGAGCACGCGACGCTGGTCCTCGTACACGGGCTGACGGTCGCCCTGGGTCATCACGAAGGCCGCGACGATGCCCTTGAGCACCGCGATCTCGCCGATGATCTCGGGCGGGGTGACGACCGACGCGGCGAACCGCACGAGCGATCCCGAGGCGTAGGACTCGCGGGTGGCCGTCGTGGCGGTGCGCGCGAAGCGTCCGATCAGCTGCGACGTCAGGTTCTTGAGGCGTGCGGCGTCACGGCGGGAGCCGTCGTACGCGGTCATCCAGAGCGGCAGCGCACGCAGGCGGTCGAACGCCTCGAGCAGCTCGTCGCGGCTCAGGTCGTCGCCGACCCAGGCGTGCATGGCGGTCACGATGTCGTTCTCACCGACGCGGTCACCCAGGGCCGCGACGTCGATGAACCCGGCGACGACGGCGTCCTCGAAGTCGTGCACCGAGTAGGCGATGTCATCGGCGAGGTCCATCACCTGCGCCTCGATGCACCGCTGGCGACGCGGGGCGCCGGCGCGGAGCCACTCGAAGGCGTCGTGGTCGTCGTCGTAGAAGCCGAACTTGGTGCGCCCGGACGACGACTCCGACACCCCCTGCGCAGCGGGCCACGGGTACTTGCAGCTCGCGTCCAACGACGCACGGGTCAGGTTGAGTCCGAACGGACGGTCGACGTCGGCGCCGGGCCGGACGCCGTAGACCTTCGGCTCGAGCCGCGTCAGCAACCGGAGCGTCTGCGCGTTGCCCTCGAAGCCACCGATGCCGGTCGCCCAGGCGTTCACCGCGGTCTCGCCGTTGTGCCCGAACGGCGGGTGCCCGATGTCGTGCGCCAGGCACGCGGTGTCGACCACGTCGGGGTCGAGTCCGAGCGAGTCGGCGAGCTCGCGGCCGACCTGCGCGACCTCGAGCGAGTGCGTCAGCCGGTTGCGGGCGAAGTCGAGCCCCGCGGTCGGGCTGAGCACCTGGGTCTTCGCGGCCAGGCGCCGGAGCGCACTGGAGTGCAGCAGTCGGGCGCGGTCGCGGGCGAAGTCCGAGCGGCGGTTGCCGTGCTCTTCGGGGAGCCAGCGCTCCGCGTCCGCCGGGCCGTACGAGGCGGTGGCGCTCATCCGCCGCTGTGGTGCAGCTCGGCGGCGGCCAGGACCTTGCGGAACTCGGAGTCGACGTCGCGGCTCTCGAGCCAGCGGTCGGGCAGGGCGGTGCGCTTCGGGTGCCCGGCACGACCGCGCGGCCCCTCGGCGTCGGCACCCGGGTACGGTGCGTCGTGGTCGAGCTGGCCGAGGAAGTCGTCGATCTCCTGCAGGCTCGACGCCATCGCCAGGCCGGCCCGGACGTCGCTGCCGATCGGGTACCCCTTGAAGTACCAGGCCACGTGCTTGCGGATGTCGCGGCAGGCGTGCTCTTCGTCGCCGAAGAACTCGACGAGCAGCTCGGCGTGGCGCCGGAACCCGTCGGCGACCTCGCCCAGGGACGGCATGTACCGCAGCCCCTCGCCGCGGAACGCCGCGGCCAGGTCACCGAACAGCCACGGACGGCCGAGGCAGCCACGGCCGACGACCACGCCGTCGGCACCGGTCTCGTCGATCATCCGGAGCGCGTCGGCGGCCGACCAGATGTCGCCGTTGCCGAGGATCGGGATGTCGGTGACGGTCTCCTTCAGCGTGGCGATCGCCGACCAGTCGGCGTGCCCGGAGTAGTGCTCGTTCGCGGTGCGGGCGTGCAGCGACACCGCGGCGACACCGGCGTCGCGCGCGATGCGGGCGGCGTCGAGGTAGGTCAGGTGGTCCTCGTCGATGCCCTTGCGCATCTTCACCGTGACGGGGACGTCGCCGGCGGCGCGCACGGTCTTGGTGACGAGTTCGCGGAACAGGTCGAGCTTCCAGGGCAGGGCCGCGCCGCCGCCCTTGCGGGTGACCTTGGGCACCGGGCACCCGAAGTTCAGGTCGATGTGGTCGGCGCGGTCCTCGCCCACCAGGATCGACGCCGCCTCGGCCACGGTGTTCGGCTCGACGCCGTACAGCTGGATCGACCGCGGGGTCTCGGACTCGTGGTGCTGGATGAGCTGCATCGACACGGGGGTCCGTTCGACCAACGCACGCGAGGTGATCATCTCGCACACGTAGAGCCCGGCGCCGTACTCGCGGCACAGCCGGCGGTACGCCATGTTCGTGATCCCGGCCATCGGCGCGAGCACGACCGGCACGTCGACCTCGATCGGGCCGATGCGCAGGGGGCCGCCGACTCGCGAGGCGGGTGCTTGTGTGATCGTCATACCTGTCCCATCTTCCCACGTCGGTGCGCGCCGGTAGCGTTCTCCACATGACGACCGACGCCAGCACCCGGTTCGACGCCGACGCCCAGGCCCGTGGCCTGCCGGTCGAGGTGGTCGAGCGCCCGGCCGCGGACTCCCTGCACGAGGCCGCCGGACTGCTCGGCATCGAGCCCGGCGACATCGTCAAGACCCTTGTGGTGAAGCGCCACGACGGCGGGTTCCTGCTCGCCCTGGTGCCCGGCGGCCGCAGCATCGCCTGGAAGAAGCTCCGCACGGTCGTCGGCGTCAACAAGCTCTCGATGCCCGACGCCGCCACCGCGCTCGGGGTGTCCGGCTACGAGCGCGGCACCATCACGCCGATCGGTGCCACGGGCGACCTGCCGGTGTACGCCGACGAGCGCATCGTCGGCCGCCGCGTCGCCCTGGGTGCGGGCCGGCACGGGGCGAGCGCCTTCGTCGACGCCGACGCGCTCGTCGCCGCCTACGGCGCGACCGTCGCCGACATCACCGACGAGGAACCGCAGCGCGACTGACGCAGCCGTCAGTCCGGCACCTCGGACCAGTCGCCCTCGGCCCCGGCGAACGAGCCGGCGTCGATCAGGCACTTATCGCCCTCGCAGACCGGCGCACCGCCGGGCGTGACGAGCGTCAGCAACGCGGGACGGGCCTCCAGGCCGGGAACGCCCGAAACGCCGGAAGCGGCGGAGAGGCCGCGCACGCCCGGCAGCCCCGTGAGCGCGTCCGGCACGGACGGTACCGACGTCACGGCCTGGAGGCGCACCGCGCCCTGGTCGCTGATGGTCATGTCCGTCATCGGGTCACCGCCACGTCAGCGCTCGCGTCGTCCGCAGCGCGCTCGGCCGCCGAGGCGACCTCCTCCGGCGTGGTCTCGCGGAGCCCGACCACCTGGCGGAGCACCTGCTCGAACGCCGTGGGGTCCTGGGCGCCGGAGACGCCGTACTTGCCGTCGATCACGAAGAACGGCACGCCGTTGATCCCGTACGCCTGTGCCTGGGCCTGGTCGGCGCGGACCGCAGCGAGCTGGGCGTCGTCGCGCAGGGTGCTGAGGACCTCGTCGCGGTCGAGACCGATCTCCGCCGCCAGGTCGGCGAGCGAGGACTCCTGTCCGACGTGCTCGCCGCGCTCGAAGTAGGCGGTGAACAGGCGCTCGACCATCTCGAGCTGCTTGCCGTGCTGCTTGGCGAGGTGGATGACCTGGTGGGCCTTCACGGTGTTGGTGTGGTGCATCGCCTCGAAGTCGTACTCGAGGCCGACGCCAGCGGCGATGGCGGTGACCTGGTCGAGCATCTGCTGCGCCTGGTCGACGGGCATGCCCTTGTGGCCGGAGAGGAACTCGGCCTCGGTCCCCTCGAAGTCGACGGGGGTGTCCGGGCTCAGCTCGAAGGAGTGGTACTCGACCTCGACGGGGCGGCCCTCGCTCGAGGCACCGAACGCGGCGACGCCGGCCTCGAACTTGCGCTTGCCGATGTAGCACCAGGGGCAGGCGATGTCCGACCAGACATCGACCTTCACGGAGTCGTTCATGCTGACCCCAACGCGCTCGTGCGGCGCGCATTCCCGTCGCTGGCAGCAAGACACCGGTGTTCGCAGGTCGAACACCCGATTGCGGGTGTGCAACGCACGAACACCGGTGTCTTGCGGAGCCGCCGAACCCCTACGCGCCGAGCAACCGCTGCGCCAGGTACCCCTGCAGCTGGTCGAGCGCGACGCGCTCCTGGCTCATCGTGTCGCGCTCGCGCACCGTGACGGCCTTGTCCTCGAGCGTGTCGAAGTCGACCGTGATGCAGAACGGCGTGCCGATCTCGTCGTGGCGACGGTAGCGACGGCCGATGGCACCGGCGTCGTCGAAGTCCACGTTCCAGTTCTTGCGCAGGTCGTCGGCCAGGCCGCGGGCGACGGGCGAGAGCTGCTCGTTGCGCGACAGCGGCAGGACGGCGGCCTTCACCGGCGCCAGGCGCGGGTCGAGGCGCAGGACGGTGCGCTTGTCGACGCCGCCCTTCGCGTTCGGCGCCTCGTCCTCGTGGTACGAGTCGAGCAGGAACGCCATGAGTGCACGGGTCAGCCCGAACGACGGCTCGATGACGTACGGCACGTACTTCTCGTTGGCGGCCTGGTCGAAGAACCGGAGGTCCTGGCCGGACGCCTCGATGTGGTTGTTCAGGTCGAAGTCGGTGCGGTTCGCGACGCCCATCAGCTCGCCCCACTCCGAGCCGGTGAAGCCGAAGCGGTACTCGATGTCGGCGGTGGCGTCGGAGTAGTGCGCCCGCTCGCCGTCCGGGACGTCGAATCGACGCAGGTTCTCCGGGTCGATTCCGAGGTCGGTGTAGAACGCGACCGAGTCGGCGATCCACTGCTCGTAGTGCTCCTGGGCCGAGGCCGGCGGCACGAAGTACTCGATCTCCATCTGCTCGAACTCGCGCGTGCGGAAGATGAAGTTGCCGGGCGTGATCTCGTTGCGGAACGCCTTGCCGACCTGCCCGATGCCGAACGGGGGCTTCATGCGGCTCGTCGTGACGACCTGCGCGAAGTCGACGAAGATGCCCTGGGCGGTCTCGGGGCGCAGGAAGTTCAGGCCCTCTTCCGACTCGACCGGGCCGAGGTAGGTCTTGAGCATCCCGGAGAACTCGCGGGGCTCGGTCCACTCGCCGCGGGTGCCGCAGTTCGGGCAGGCGATCTCGGCCATGCGGCCTTCGGGGTCGCGGCCCTTCTTGGCGACGAACGCCTCGATCAGGTGGTCCTCGCGGAACCGGTGGTGGCAGTGCAGGCACTCCACCAGCGGGTCGGTGAAGGTCGCGACGTGGCCGGAGGCCTCCCACACCTTGCGGGGCAGGATCACCGCGGAGTCGAGGCCGACCATGTCCCCGCGGCCGCGGACGAACCGCTGCCACCACTGGCGCTTGATGTTCTCCTTGAGCTCCACACCGAGGGGCCCGTAGTCCCATGCGGAGCGGGAGCCTCCGTAGATCTCACCCGACTGGAAGACGAAGCCGCGGCGCTTGGCCAGGGCGATGACGCTGTCGAGACGGGAGGGCTGTGCCAAAGGGTGCTCCAGAGGTCGCCGAGCTGGGTGCTCGGTGCGGAAACGGTCCGGGCAAGACTACCGGCGATCCCGGCCCGGGAGGCCCGCCCGGGATCAGCCCTCCACGCTCACCTTGCCGATGTGGTCGGCCCCACCCCGCCCAGCGCGGCCACGACGTCGGTCACGTCGGACTCGTCGTTCCACAGGTGGAACGCGATGCGCAGCCGCCCGGCACGCCCCGAGGCGGTGAGCCCCGAGGCAGTGAGGGCCCGGAGGGCCGACCCGTCGGCGTCCGCGAACGTCACGATCGCCTGCCCGTCGCCCTGCCCGTCGCCCTGCCGAGGCGAGCCGAGCGCGTCGCACAGCCGATCCGCGAGACCTGTGGCGTGCCTCCAGACCGCCTGCTGGTCGAGCGCGACCGCGTGCTCGAGCGCGGCCACGGCACCGGGCCACGCCTGCCAGGCCGGCGAGACGTCGAAGCGACGCGCATCGTCGGCCAGGTGCATGGCGGGGCCGTAGCAGGAGGACCACACGTCCGCTCCCGCGTACCAGCCGGCCTGCACCGGGCGGAGCCGGCCGAGGGCGGTGTCGGAGAGCGTCATGAAGGCGACGCCGCGCGGCGCGCAGAGCCACTTGTAGGTGTGCGTGAGCGTCACGTCGAACGGTGTGGCGTCGACGGGCAGGACGCCGGCGGCCTGGGTGAGGTCGCAGAGGGTCAGGGCGCCGACGCGTCGAGCGGCGGCCACGACCGGGTCGGGATCGGTGACCACGCCGGTGGCGGACTGCACCGCGGACCACGCGACGAGGGCGGTGTCGGGCCCGACCGAGGCGGCGAGCCGGTCCAGCGGGACGCTCCGGACCCGGACGCCACGGTGTGCCTGGGCGAGGAACGGGAAGACGACCGAGCTGAAGTCGCCGTCGGGGACGACCACCTCGGCGCCGTCCGGCAGCGCGTCGGCGACGACCGCGGCCATCACCGAGGTCTGCGAGCCCGTCGCGACGCGCTCCGCCGGGACGCCGACCAGCGCGGCGAAGAGCGCACGCCCCTGCTCGACCAGCGCCCCGTACCGGGCCGGCGACGTCTCGGCCCGTGACCACGCGTCGAGGTCGGCGCGCTGGGCGGCGAGGGTGCCGCGGGTCGGCAGGCCCGCGGTGCACGCCGCCAGGTAGCCGCGGCCGGCGGGGAAGGAGTCCATGCGGACAGCGTCCCGGTTCCCGACTCATCACACCAGGGCCGATTCGTTGTGCCACCGATAACATCGGATGATGGACGAGATCGATCCCCAGTTGCTCCGGGTCCTCCGCGCCGTGGCCGACGGCGGGTCGATCACCCGCGCCGCCGCCGCACTCGGGTCGAGCCAGCCGGCCGTCAGCCAGCTGGTGGCCCGGGCCGAGCAGCGTCTCGGGCACGCGCTGGTCCTGCGAGGCGGGCGGGGCGCGACCCTCACACACGCCGGGCAGGTGCTCGCCGACCACGCCCTGCACGTCCAGGCCGCGCTGACCGCGGCGCGCGAGGACCTCGACGCCGTCGGCGGACTCAGCCGTGGCCGGGTGCGACTCGCCGGGTTCCCGAGCGCGTCCTCCGCCCTGGTGCCCGCCGTGCTCGCCCGGCTCGCCGCGACGGCGCCCGGCGTGACGACCTCGTACGTCGAGGTCGAGCCGCCCGAGGCACTCGACCTGCTGCGCGGCGGCGAGGTCGACGTCGCCCTCACCTTCACCTACGTCGGCGACGAGGTCGGGACCACCCCGGACCCGGGCCTCGTCACCCGGGCGCTCGGTCGCGACCCGCTCGCGCTGGTGACGCCGGTCGAGCCAGGAGGCTCTGAGCGACTCCGCCCCGCCCGCTCCACCGTCGTGGACCTCGCGTCCCACCACGACGCCCGGTGGATCGGGGGCTGCCCGCGGTGCCGTGGGCACCTGCTCGCCTCGTGCGCGAGCGCGGGGTTCACGCCGGACATCGTGCTCGAGACGGACAACGCCGCCGCGGTGGTGGGACTCGTCGCCGCCGGGCTCGGGGTGGCGCTGCTCCCCCGGCTGGCTCTCGCGACGACGGTCATCCCCGCCGGTGTCGCGATCGACCCCGTGGACGACGAGCTGGCCCGGCGTGTCGAGGTCGTCGTCGCCCGCGGCGCCGACCGGGTGCCGAGCGTCCGTGCGGCGCTCGACGCGGTGCGCTCGGCTGCCCACCTGCTCGAGGGGCCGCTGCCGGGCTGAGGGGGCGGGCCGGGGGCTGTCTCTTATACACATCTGACGC
>NZ_QKSU01000024.1:0-5460 GCF_003234665.1 Curtobacterium sp. MCLR17_059
TACGTTAAGTCCGGCGGCGTCCTACTCTCCCACAAGGTCCCCCTTGCAGTACCATCGGCGCTGAGAGGCTTAGCTTCCGGGTTCGGAATGTGACCGGGCGTTTCCCTCTCGCTATGACCACCGGAACACCTTCGACCATGATCTGGTCTCAAAGCTGTTCCAGCTGCTGCCCTCCGTGAAGAGGGCAGAGCGGTGTATTCAGTTTCGATTCCCGATCGTCTGTCGGGAACCACAAAGTGGACGCGAGCCCGTGCAACAAGTGCACGGAAATCAGTGTGTTATCAAGTCTTCGGCTTATTAGTACCGGTCAGCTCCACGGGTCGTTAGTCCCCGCTTCCACATCCGGCCTATCAACCCAGTAGTCTGCTGGGAGCCTCTCACACTCAAGGTGCATGGAAATCTCATCTCGAAGACGGCTTCCCGCTTAGATGCTTTCAGCGGTTATCCGGTCCGAACGTAGCTAATCAGCGGTGCCCTTGGCAGAACAACTGACACACCAGAGGTTCGTCCATCCCGGTCCTCTCGTACTAGGGATAGATCTTCTCAAATTTCCAACGCGCGCAGCGGATAGGGACCGAACTGTCTCACGACGTTCTAAACCCAGCTCGCGTACCGCTTTAATGGGCGAACAGCCCAACCCTTGGGACCTACTCCAGCCCCAGGATGCGACGAGCCGACATCGAGGTGCCAAACCATGCCGTCGATATGGACTCTTGGGCAAGATCAGCCTGTTATCCCCGAGGTACCTTTTATCCGTTGAGCGACAGCGCTTCCACAAGCCACTGCCGGATCACTAGTCCCGACTTTCGTCCCTGCTCGACCTGTCAGTCTCACAGTCAAGCTCCCTTGTGCACTTACACTCGCCACCTGATTGCCAACCAGGTTGAGGGAACCTTTGGGCGCCTCCGTTACTCTTTGGGAGGCAACCGCCCCAGTTAAACTACCCATCAGGCACTGTCCATGAACCCGATCAGGGTCCTACGTTAGACATCCAAAGTGACCAGAGTGGTATTTCAACAATGACTCCACGAACACTAGCGTGCCCGCTTCACAGTCTCCCACCTATCCTACACAAGCCACTCCGAACACCAATACCAAACTGTAGTAAAGGTCACGGGGTCTTTCCGTCCTGCTGCGCGTAACGAGCATCTTTACTCGTAGTGCAATTTCGCCGAGTTCGCGGTTGAGACAGCTGGGAAGTCGTTACGCCATTCGTGCAGGTCGGAACTTACCCGACAAGGAATTTCGCTACCTTAGGATGGTTATAGTTACCACCGCCGTTTACTGGGGCTTAAATTCAGAGCTTCGCCCAAAGGCTAACCCTTCCTCTTAACCTTCCAGCACCGGGCAGGCGTCAGTCCGTATACATCGTCTTGCGACTTCGCACGGACCTGTGTTTTTAGTAAACAGTCGCTTCCCACTGGTCTCTGCGGCCTTCAACGCTCACGGAGTAAATCCGGTCACGTGTCCGGCCCCCCTTCTCCCGAAGTTACGGGGGCATTTTGCCGAGTTCCTTAACCACGATTCTCTCGATCTCCTTGGTATTCTCTACCTGACCACCTGAGTCGGTTTCGGGTACGGGCGGCTGCAACCTCGCGTCGATGCTTTTCTCGGCAGCATAGGATCACTGATTTCCCCTTACGGGTACGCGTCGGATCTCAGGCGTACAGACGACGGATTTGCCTATCGTCAGCCCTACATCCTTACACCAGGTTCACCTTACGGATACCATCGCCTGGCTCAGCTACCTTCCTGCGTCACACCTGTTCATACGCTAACCGCACCAGCATGGGGTCGAGCGTTAGACCGGCCACCATCACCCCGAAGGGATCCGGTTGTACCGGGTTAGGACTCTTAGCACCACTGGATTAGCTTGGGCGGTTGTTCGCCGGTACGGGAATATCAACCCGTTGTCCATCGACTACGCCTGTCGGCCTCGCCTTAGGTCCCGACTTACCCAGGGCGGATTAACCTGGCCCTGGAACCCTTGGTCTTTCGGAGGACGGGTTTCTCACCCGTCTTTCGCTACTCATGCCTGCATTCTCACTCGTGTAGCGTCCACGGCTGGATCACTCCGCCGCTTCACTCGCCACACGACGCTCTCCTACCACTCCGCACGACTGAACCACGAAGGCTTGTCTATAGTGCGAAATCTACAACTTCGGTGGTGTGCTTGAGCCCCGTTACATTGTCGGCGCGGAATCACTTGACCAGTGAGCTATTACGCACTCTTTCAAGGGTGGCTGCTTCTAAGCCAACCTCCTGGTTGTCTGTGCAACTCCACATCCTTTCCCACTTAGCACACGCTTAGGGACCTTAGTTGGTAGTCTGGGTTGTTTCCCTCTCGACGATGAAGCTTATCCCCCACCGTCTCACTGCTGCGCTCTCACTCACCGGCATTCGGAGTTTGGCTGACGTCAGTAACCTGTTGAGGCCCATCGGCCATCCAGTAGCTCTACCTCCGGCGAGAAACACGCAACGCTGCACCTAAATGCATTTCGGAGAGAACCAGCTATCACGAAGTTTGATTGGCCTTTCACCCCTATCCACAGCTCATCCCCTCCATTTTCAACTGAAGTGGGTTCGGTCCTCCACGACGTCTTACCGTCGCTTCAACCTGGCCATGGATAGATCACTTCGCTTCGGGTCTAGAACATGCGACTCAAACGCCCTATTCAGACTCGCTTTCGCTACGGCTGCCCCTCACGGGTTAACCTCGCCACATATCACTAACTCGCAGGCTCATTCTTCAAAAGGCACGCCGTCACCCCTACTAAGGAGGCTCCGACGGTTTGTAAGCAAACGGTTTCAGGTACTATTTCACTCCCCTCCCGGGGTACTTTTCACCTTTCCCTCACGGTACTTGTCCGCTATCGGTCATCTGGGAGTATTTAGGCTTATCAGGTGGTCCTGACAGATTCACACGGGATTTCTCGGGCCCCGTGCTACTTGGGATACACATCCGGCCATAACACCATTTCGTCTACGGGGCTGGCACCCACTACGGCCCGGCTTTCAAACCGGTTCGACTATGATGCGCTGTAACCGTCCCAGTCCGGCAGAACTGAGTGACGTGTCCCACAACCCCGACCATGCAACGCCCGCCGGCTATCACACATGATCGGTTTAGCCTCATCCGCTTTCGCTCGCCACTACTCACGGAATCACATGTTGTTTTCTCTTCCTGTGGGTACTGAGATGTTTCACTTCCCCACGTTCCCTCTACCCGCCCTATATATTCAGGCGGGAGTCACCAGGTCGCAAAGCGCCTGGCGGGGTTTCCCCATTCGGAAATCCTCGGATCGAGGCTCGATTATCAGCTCCCCGAGGCTTATCGCAGATTTCTACGTCCTTCATCGGCTCCAGATGCCAAGGCATCCACCGTTTGCTCTTAGAAACTTGACCACAAAGATTAAAATTGCGATCCAACGTCACACCACACCAACCCAAAAGGCCGGTCATGGATGACGCGAATCAAAGATGCTCGCGTCCACTGTGTAGTTCTCAACATACGATCGGCACCAGCACTCCCCCACCACAACGGTAGGTTCACCCTGGCCCGACGAAGGACCCGTAGGCCCAACCCCCACCACCACTCACGTGACAGTAGGAAGCCTGGTCCCTCAGGACCCAACAACGTGCACCAGCCAGCAGCTCCACCCCGACCCGTCCCAACCCTGCAAGCAGAGCGTACTGAGGTCGGAAGCATCACTCCCAACTGCACTGTCAATGTTCCACCCATGAGCTACCCGTCGGACACGTTCGGTCCGAAACAGGCGCCTGGACCAGCAACCAACCACCCCTAATGGGCGACCAGCACTGACCAGATGCTCCTTAGAAAGGAGGTGATCCAGCCGCACCTTCCGGTACGGCTACCTTGTTACGACTTAGTCCTAATCACCGATCCCACCTTCGACGGCTCCTTCCACAAGGGTTAGGCCACCGGCTTCGGGTGTTACCGACTTTCATGACTTGACGGGCGGTGTGTACAAGGCCCGGGAACGTATTCACCGCAGCGTTGCTGATCTGCGATTACTAGCGACTCCGACTTCATGAGGTCGAGTTGCAGACCTCAATCCGAACTGAGACCGGCTTTTTGGGATTCGCTCCACCTTACGGTATCGCAGCCCTTTGTACCGGCCATTGTAGCATGCGTGAAGCCCAAGACATAAGGGGCATGATGATTTGACGTCATCCCCACCTTCCTCCGAGTTGACCCCGGCAGTCTCCTATGAGTCCCCGGCATAACCCGCTGGCAACATAGAACGAGGGTTGCGCTCGTTGCGGGACTTAACCCAACATCTCACGACACGAGCTGACGACAACCATGCACCACCTGTACACCGACCACAAGGGGGCGACCATCTCTGGCCGTTTCCGGTGTATGTCAAGCCTTGGTAAGGTTCTTCGCGTTGCATCGAATTAATCCGCATGCTCCGCCGCTTGTGCGGGCCCCCGTCAATTCCTTTGAGTTTTAGCCTTGCGGCCGTACTCCCCAGGCGGGGCGCTTAATGCGTTAGCTACGACACAGAAACCGTGGAAAGGTCCCTACATCTAGCGCCCAACGTTTACGGCATGGACTACCAGGGTATCTAATCCTGTTCGCTCCCCATGCTTTCGCTCCTCAGCGTCAGTTACGGCCCAGAGATCTGCCTTCGCCATCGGTGTTCCTCCTGATATCTGCGCATTCCACCGCTACACCAGGAATTCCAATCTCCCCTACCGCACTCTAGTCTGCCCGTACCCACTGCAAGCCCGAGGTTGAGCCTCGGGATTTCACAGCAGACGCGACAAACCGCCTACGAGCTCTTTACGCCCAATAATTCCGGACAACGCTTGCACCCTACGTATTACCGCGGCTGCTGGCACGTAGTTAGCCGGTGCTTTTTCTGCAGGTACCGTCACTTTCGCTTCTTCCCTACTAAAAGAGGTTTACAACCCGAAGGCCGTCATCCCTCACGCGGCGTTGCTGCATCAGGCTTTCGCCCATTGTGCAATATTCCCCACTGCTGCCTCCCGTAGGAGTCTGGGCCGTGTCTCAGTCCCAGTGTGGCCGGTCACCCTCTCAGGCCGGCTACCCGTCGTCGCCTTGGTGAGCCATTACCTCACCAACAAGCTGATAGGCCGCGAGTCCATCCCCAACCAAAAAATCTTTCCACCACCAGACCATGCGGCCAGTGATCATATCCAGTATTAGACGTCGTTTCCAACGCTTATCCCAGAGTCAGGGGCAGGTTACTCACGTGTTACTCACCCGTTCGCCACTAATCCACCCAGCAAGCTGGGCATCATCGTTCGACTTGCATGTGTTAAGCACGCCGCCAGCGTTCGTCCTGAGCCAGGATCAAACTCTCCGTAAAAAAATACAGACCCAACACCCGAAGGCATCAGACCGAGTTGATTCTGACTGTTGACTGTCTACTGACAATCTTCAATCCAAAAGGAATTGCTTCATGACCC
>NZ_QKSU01000025.1:0-706 GCF_003234665.1 Curtobacterium sp. MCLR17_059
AGCAAAGGACTGATCACGATGCGTAAGAGCCTCAAGACCTCCATCACCCTCGCCACGACCGGCGCCCTCGTCCTCGGCGGTGCCGCGTTCGGGATCTCCTCCGCCCAGGCCGCGACCCCGAACGTGCACACGGTGTCCTCGTCGTCCGAGTCGAAGATCCCCGCACCCGTCGCCTCGGTCCCCGAGGTCCTCGGTGGCTCCACCGCCGTGAAGCTCGACTCCGGCTTCACCGACGCCCTCACCGCCCTGAAGCTCACCCCCGGCGTCTCCGGCGATGCGACCCTCGCTGACGGGTCGGTGTCGTTCCCGATCACCGCCGGGTCGGTCACCTACTGGTCGCCGGATGGCAACTACCGCCCGTACGTGCAGGGCCTGCTGAACCACGACGACTCGGGTCTGACCCTGAAGGCCGGCGACACCACCGTCACGCTGGAGAACTTCGTCGTGAACCCGGGCTCGTCCAAGCTCTACGGCGACGTCCTCGTCAACGGCAAGGTCGCCGCGGCCAACGCGTTCCTGTTCGAGCTGCACGGCGGCTCCCTCAAGCCCCTCCAGCTCGAGGGCGACAACGCCATCCTCACCGGCACCACCGTCCACATCTCCGAAGACGCCGCCGGCCTGCTGAACAAGACCTTCGGCACCGACGCCGTCAAGCGCGGCCTCCTCGTCGGCACCGCCACCATCACCGCACAGATCAAGTAACACC